>NZ_JBEQCS010000024.1:0-53576 GCF_046054195.1 Celerinatantimonas sediminis | reverse complement strand
GCTCTGGCATTTTCTCTTATGTGGCTACCTATGTGGGTTGACTAATATATGTACAACAAAGATCAACACGCTCTAGTCATGCTAAGCTAAATCAATAAATAAGCATTACTTGTAGGTAATTTCAAAACCAACGAACATTGTTCATTTAAGGAGAATTTATGAGTCAAGTAAGCGTTATTTTCCACTCAGGTTATGGCCATACCAAAAAAGTAGCCGAAATTATCGCTGAAGGTGCGGGTGCCAAACTCATTGAAATTAGCAGTGAAGGCGAAATCTCTGATGCCGATTGGCAAACTCTAAGCGATTCAGACGCAATCATTTTTGGGACGCCCACCTATATGGGCGGACCGAGCTGGCAGTTTAAAAAATTTGCCGATGCTAGCTCAAAAATTTGGTTCAATAGTGGTTGGAGCGATAAACTTTTCGGTGGCTTTAGCGTCAGCGGTAGTCTCAATGGCGATAAACAAATCACACTCACTTACCTGCAAACACTCGCCGCTCAACATGGTGGACTGTGGGTCAGCCTTGGCATGCTTCCGGCCAACACATCAACCTCAACCCGTGAAGATATTAATAATTTAGGGGGCTCAACTGGGGTACTCGTTCAAGCCCCACCGGATGCTGGGGCAGAAGCGATTCCCAAAGGCGATTTAAACACCGCGAAGGCCTATGGTGAACGCGTTGCCAAATTGGCCAGTAAATGGGCAAAGTAACTTTTTAATCAAAGCAATGAAGGGCTACTGCCCTTCATTTTTAGAGCTCTCATCTGTTTTTGATTGGCTCTTATCGTTACTTGATTGAGTATCTGAGCTTGTATCAGTCGCTGTTGCATCAGTTTTGCTTTGATCACTGTCTGAGGCAGCTGAGTCATCTTTTTGCGGCGCGTTGTCATCAGCTTTTGCCTTCTCTTCTTTTTGTTTTTCTTCAGGCTTTTTAAGCTTCAGCGCTTCGCCAATATGAGCTAAGTCTGCACGTAGTTTTTGGCGGATATTTGGATTATCCCCTTTCAACCAAGTCTGAATATGACTCATCGTGGCATCTAACGTTGCTTTATCTAACCGATTCATCAATGGCGTTGCGGTTTGCACAAAGGTTTTTACATCCTGAGCCAAGCCTTGCCACTGCGCCCCCGCATTTGCTTGTTGCGATAGCCCCTGCTGCAGCGCTTGAAGGTCTTGAGCAAAACTAAGCGCTTGTTTAGAACTTTGCTCTTTAAGTTGACTAATCTGCTGGCGCAAAGCTTCGATGTTATTCGCATCGCCACCAAGACGGTCTTCTTTGGGCACACCTTGATAAACGCTAGCAAATGGCAACATTGCGTAGTAACTCACAGCAAAATCTAATGCGACTTCACCACCATCCCATTTTTGAGATTGTTTCTCTAGAAGCTGGCCTTGGCCTGCCAAGTAACCCTGATATCGTTTGCCAAGGTCGGCGATATCCTGCGCGGATGGCTCAAATGGTTTATCTGGTTTCGCTTGTGGCAGTTGTACTGTGAGCTGACCGTGTGGATTATCTTTAGCTCCACACAAAATGGCGTATTGCCCGGGGTCCAAATGCAGCATTAATTCTTGATGGGCGTTTGGTGGAATACTTTCTTGTATTGCAACCACTTGGCCGGCGTTTAAAATGCCCCACGATGCAGCTTTATCCGTGCGGTTAGTGACTACAAAATGGATATTGCCCGGATGAGTGTTAATTGCCATTGGCAAGCAACTTTGTTTAAGCAACGACACATCAATCGTATTGGCAGCTTCTGCCGCATTGGCGTAATAACTGGTCATACTCGTGACAGATAGTCCCAAAGATATTGCAAATAACAATTTTTTTGTCATGTAATGACCCTCTCAATAAAAAGCTGTAAGCGCCAAACGCACTATTAACCTATCATCTACAGCAACACATTGACCAGTTGCCCGAACAAATTGTGCAATTGCTGCCACTGTTTCACTAATGCCTGACGTTGACCTTCTTTAAGCGATGAAAGCTGTTCAAAGCCTCCAATAGTTGTCTGATATTGACTCATCCACTGGTTCATCTTGCTAAAGTGTTTATCCAAATTTGTTTTAAGCTGTGGCGACTCTTGTTCAATCAATGGTTTTAGCACCAGATACAACTGCTCAACGCCTTTAAGGCTGGCATATTGTTCGCTCAGAAAATCTTGCGCAGATAACTGCTTGGAGCCTTCTTCAGAGCGGTGCTCATTCTCAGCAATATCCTCAAGTGCACCTTTAAGCATGGCTCGCGTTTCAAAAGAGTTCATTGTCAGCTCATTTTGCATCGACTTTACATCACTTTCGAGCTTATCAGCTGGCTTACTCAACTGCGCACTATCAGTGCCAGAGCGCCATAACAGTTGAGCAATGTAGCGAAATCCTAATTGATTATCATCGCTGCCATCAATGCGCTGATTTAAAGAGCGCAGTGAAATTGTGGCAGGTTCAATATGTTCATAATAGACGCGAGTTGAAACATACAACTCCTGAGCTGCACTCACATTTCCGGCTTTTAATGCGCTAGTTAAAGCATCAGTATGGGTTACGAACTGCTGCAACTGCTTGATGATATAAATTTTATAGTCGGTCATTGCCTGCATCAATTGCACATCAGATGGCTTTGCCTTGGCAGGCAGACTCGAAAATGCACTTAAAATGGGTAAAACACACAGCAATGTCTTTAAGTACCTCATTGAAAATCCTTGATAATTACTTTTATTTATGAACAAACGACAACGTTCTGGTATCGGTCTCTACTATATCAAACTGGCATTTACTCGCACAGCTCAAGCCAAAGAGTGTTCGCCAATATAAGCTACCTTCATTTTTCCCAAACAGATATCCACTTATACCCATACAGAGATATCGACACCGATAATCCGTCAAAATAGTCAATGAATTTAAATAAAAGCTCACCTGCATAAAAATCATCTTAAACACTCTTTCAAAATAGCTAAGACGCTGTTGCGATAGCAATGATAAATATCTACTCAATTTTTCTAAATACGCAGCATTTTTATAAATTGTTCTCCCATGGCACAAATTCCCCTCTATGATTTATTAAGGGGCAGTTCAAGGATAAGGAACACTATGGGCAGGATTCTTCGATGATCCAGCACGCATCTCATTTATCACCTTATATACGTAAGGTGATTATTGGCTTTTTCACCTTTGTCTTTTTAACAGGTAGCCTTTTAGTTTTGCTCGGCTGGGAGATTCAAAGTATTACGCTCACCCAGCTGATGCCAGTGTTCCCCTCAATGAAACCCAATACAGCAATCGGCTTTTTTTTATGTGGCTGTGCTCTATTTTCCATTTATAAGCGTTTTTATTATCCCGTTTATATTATCGGTGGAATTTTAATTGCGCTGTTTAGCGCAACCGCAATTGAATATGCCTTTACGATTAACTTACACATCGACCAACTTTTATTTACGGATAAATGGAGTAATCAGTATCCAGGACGGCCATCCATAGCAACGTCAGTCAGTTTTATCTTCGCCGGGCTTTTTACCGTGCTCTATCCGCGTTGGCAAAAAAGAGCTGTTTATCTGGATATTGTTTGTGTGATTGGGTTAGCTTCTCCGACAATCGCCTTGCTCGGTTACATTTATAATCCGCTCGGATTATTTAAAGTCCCGGTGTTTTCCAGCATGGCTTTTCATACCTGTATCGCCTTTATCATGTTTTTTATCGCCGCTCCGGTTCTTAATCAAAGAAGCCATATCAATGCGTTATTGTTCGTCGATGCCCCCGGTTCAAGGTTATTTAAACGGCTGATTTTACCAATTTTTGCAATGCCGCTGTTACTGGGGCTCATCTACAAAACATTGGTCGTCAATAAGCTGCTGGAGCCGGATTTTGCATTAGCGCTATTTGCTGCAAGCTTTATCATAGTGAGCCTTGCGGCACTGATTCATAACTCAGTTCGCTACAACGCATTATTTGCTGAATTCAACGCCATTAGCACCGACAACCTACATAAACAGTTAAAACTTTCAGTCATTCTCGATTCGTCATCAGGCGCACTGATTTTATTTTCAGAAAAAGGCGTGATTTTATCGGTCAATCGCGGGGCTACGAATATTCTCGGCTGGACGCAGGAAGAGATGGAACAGATGAGCGTTTGGGAAATTGTCCCATTTCGCTATCGAATAACCATTTTACGAGCCGTTGCGAACTTTCGCCGACAGAGCAACGAAACTCGAGAAAGCCTTTCATTATGGTTATTTGCTAAATGTAAAAATGCTGAAGAGCTGGCGGTACTCGTCTCTGTCACTCAAAATACTTATCGAAATCAGCTTATTTACGGCGCATTAGTTTTGGATGCACAGCGTTTGATTGATCATATTCAGCGCTTAAACCGAGATATCAACCTCGACCAACTAACCCAAGCGCATAACCGCCGAGCACTTGAGCATGAGATGCAAACTCTGCGCGAAAATCTTACCGACGCACAGCTTAAACTTGCTATTGCAATTATCGACATCGACCATTTTAAAGCGATTAACGATCAATACGGACACCGCGCCGGCGATCTTGCATTGCAAACATTTGCTCGTCGAATTATTAACTGCTTGCGTGTCCATGATCGTCTCTATCGTTTTGGTGGTGACGAGTTCGTAGTAATAGCAGAAGTTGCCAATGAGCTAGAGCTTAGGGCAATATTTGAACGAGTCCGGGTTGCTATAGCTGCAACACCGGTTAGTTATGAGAACATGCATTTTAACCTCACCTGTAGCATCGGAGTTTGCTCAATGGCAACAGGCGAAGGCAATATCGACCGCTGTTTTTCCAATGCCGACCAAGCACTCTATCAATCAAAACAAAGAGGCCGAAATCGTTTAGAAATATATAAAAGTAGCCAATCAATACGCACGCCTTCTCATACCAATTTATCGACTCATGATTAGAAGATGCTGCACTTAAGTTCATTTAAAAGCATTCTGAACTTTGTTGCCCCTACTTGCTTAACTCAAAAATCCGCGCAGGCTACACCCCATAAAATGCGTTTGATTTGAACAAAATTCAACTGTCAAAGATCAACAGCCTCTCGTACTGCTGATCTAAATAACTATGTCTAAGTAACTATGGCTGAATCGGTCAGCTTTGTTAGAATGCGTTTCTTGCTTATTACTGAATTAGGATTATCACACCATGTGGTTTAAAAATCTTTTGCTCTATCGGCTTACCAAACCTTTTACGCATACCCAAGAGCAACTTGAAGATGCCATGAGCTCCTTCGCCTTTAAACCTTGCGGCAGTCAGGATCTAAGCCAGTTAGGCTGGGTTAGTCCTTTAGGCAAACAAGGCAGCGCATTAACTCACAGCGCCAATAACGAATTGTTACTGTGTGTAAAAAAAGAAGAAAAAATTCTGCCCTCAACGGTGGTGCGCGAAGCTCTACAAGAAAAGATTGAAAGCCAAGAAGCAGAGCAGCAACGTTCACTGAAAAAAGCTGAAAAACAATCGTTGAAAGACGAAATTATTCAGCAACTGCTTCCTCGTGCATTTACTCGCCATAATTTAACTTTCGCTTGGATTAGTCCTGACGGTGGTTTTATCTGTGTTGATGCCTCAAGTGCACGCAAAGCTGATGAACTCTTAGGGGTGCTTAGAAAATCTCTAGGCTCATTACCTGTCGTGCCGGTTAGTCTTGAAACCCCAGCGGATGTCACTATGACCGATTGGCTTAAAGATGGCCAAGTCCCAAGTGGCTTTGAGTTAGGTAGTGAAGCCGAATTTCGCAGCGCCCTTGAGCATGGCGGTATTATTCGAGCCAAAGAGCAAGACTTGCTGAGTGATGAAATCGCAGCTCACTTAGAAGCGGATAAGATGGTGACCAAATTAGCGCTCACTTATGCTGATAATCTATCATTTGTGCTAACGGATGAAGTTGCTTTAAAACGTTTGAAATTTGCTGATGAACTGCTTGAAGAAAACGATGATATCAATAGCGAAGATCCACTCGCCCGATTCGATGCTGACTTTGCTCTGATGTGTGGTGAATTAAGCCAATTTCTGCCAGCATTGTACGAAGCACTAGGTGGCCTGCAAGCAACGGAATAAACTTGTTAAAACCGTTGTTCTTAACAACATAATAACCAACAGCCAGAAGGAATCGATAGATAAGGATGTTACACAATGAACATTGATACCAACTGGCTGGAAGATTTTTTGATGCTGGCTAAAGTCCAGCATTTTTCTAAAGCCGCGCAGCTGCGCCATATCACGCAACCAGCCTTTGGCCGACGAATTCGCTCTTTAGAATCCTCTGTAGGACAACAGCTGATTGACCGCAATACAACACCGGTTAGTCTCACCCCCGCTGGAAAACAGTTTTTAGTGGTTGCCAGAAACATGGTAAACCAGATGCAATCGGCCATCGCTCAACTAAATGCCGATACCCAGTCAATCTTAAGCCCGGTGACGATAGCATCGCCCCATTCGCTAGCGAGCCCAACGCTTATTCAACTGCTTGATAGTGTCCAAGAAACAGGGACAACATTGCCTTATTCGGTTGATGTTTTGCGCGTAGAAGAAGGCATTCATGCGCTCAAAGAAGGGCTCTGTGATTACCTACTGGCATTTGATCACATTGCTCTGTTACAGCCTCCGTTTAAAAATCTATTACTAGGTCAGGGACAATTTTTACTCGTTTGCGCTCAAAAAAATGGCAAGCCACTTTTTTCACTCGATGAGAGCGAGCTTCCCTACTTACGATACACAGACAACTCTTATTCAGCGCGTTTACTAGAGCAGCACCAACCAGAGTTTTCGACCCATTTAAACCCGATTTTTCACTCATCTATGTGTCAATTACACAAAGAGATGGTACTGCTTGGCAAAGGAGTCGCTTGGTTACCCGATGTGCTCATTGGCGAGGAGTTACAAAAGCAAGAAATTGTTGCATTAGACCCTGAACTCTATTCACTGCCCTTTAAAATTCGCCTATATCGCTACAACACCTCGTTAAGTATGCAAGCCCAGCAGCTCTGGGAAAGCTTACAACACAAGTATTCACAACGACTCTTTTGTCAGCCTTTTTTCAAAGAAAATCCATAATTTGAGTCGGTTATGCCGAGTCGGCATTACTGGTTAAAAAACAGCATTTCCTTTTCATCTTGGCATCTAGCCATAATAGGTTAACTATTGCCCAAATTTTAAATTGATATGCCATCACTTTCGTTAACTGAGTTTCTAACTCTCATTCCTAAAGCTGAATTACATTATCATCTGCTTGGAGGCGTGCGCTTAGCAACGATGCAGGCGCTGGCAGAGAAATATCATGTTGAGCTCTCAGACGAACAAGCGCAGTCGTATTACCGAGCATACCAAACATCTGGAAAACCTCGCAAAGGTGGCATTCAAGCGTTAACTTTTTTATATCAGTTGATGAAAGAGCCAGAAGATTATCACCGAGTTGTATTGGAAGTTGCTGAAGATGCAGCAGCGGTTGGACTTCGCTACATTGAAACATTTTGGAACCCTAGTGATACGCCAATCGAGTATCAAACACTGAACCAAACTCTGATTCAAGCAGCCGACCAAGCGCAACAAGACTTCGGTGTCACAATCCGTTTAATTCCCTCAATTAACCGCGAAAAATCTCCCGAAGAAGCCGTTAAAATGGTGAATATGGTCATTGCCCATCCTCACCCTTATGTGTTGGGCATTGGCATCGATTACAAAGAACAAAATGCCAGCGTGGAGAAGTTCTGGCGCGCTTATCAACTTGCTCGCAAACACGGCTTAAAACTCACCGCTCACTGCTCTGAATTTGGTCTGCATTGGCGAAATGTACAAGCTGGTATTGAGCTGATTGGTTGTGATCGAATTGATCACGGTTACACCATCGTTGAAAACGAAACGCTTTGCCAAGCCTATGCTTATTGCGGCGTACCATTTACCGTCATTCCGTCAAATACCTATTACCTTTCACAATGGCCAGAACATCGCACTTGGCAGCAAAATCATCCAATTCGAAAAATGGCGCGAGCAGGACTCAACATCGTCCCAGGTACCGACGACTGGCATATCCATAACACCAATAGTGCCAAGTGTTATCAGGTTCTTGTAGAAGATTTTGGCTTCGATCTGGATGGTATCCGCCAGATGATTATTAACAGCATCGAAGCCTCATGGAGCTCTATCGATTGGCAACAACAGCAAAAGCAACTCTGGTTAAAGGAATTTGATTCGCTAAGAAAGCAGCTAGTAAGCGAGCCAATCATCCCGCAAGAGATGCATACCCCCTATAAAAGAAAAGTCTCAGGAGAATAATCATGCAAGCCGACACGCACCAGAGAGGGCTTCTTGCTCGCTGGTTTAAATTTGCCGAAAATGGCACATCGATGAAAAGGGAAATCATTGGTGGGATCACAACCTTTGCCACTATGGCTTACATTATTGCGGTTGTTCCCGGTATGCTCAGCCACGCGGGTATCCCTTTTGCCAGTGCCATGACCGTGACCATCTTAATGACAGCGATCACCACCTTAGGTATGGCGTTTTATACTAACCGTCCTTTTGTGCTAGGCCCAGGCCTTGGCAGTGTCGCTATCTTTTCCTTTACCCTGCTTGGTAATGGTGTGCCAATTGGCGTTGCATCGGGGATTATTTTCATCTCTGGCATTATCTTCATGCTGGTGTCGTTTTTTGGGGTTCGCGATTTCATCGTTACCGTGATTCCCCATGGCATTAAAGTCTCGGTTGGCGTCGGAATTGGCCTATTTATCGCGTTATTAGGGGCAAGAGAAGCTGGGTTAGTCATCGCGAATGCGCATAAAAATGTGCTTAATTTTGGTGATTTAACCAACCCACATACACTGCTAGCCATCGCCAGCTTCTTTTTAATTTTAGTGATGAGTATTCGCAAAATTCAGGGCGGCATTCTGATATCGATTATTATCACAACTATCGCAGCTCTATGTTTAGGTTTGGCGAAAATGCCAACACACTTCTTTAGCATGCCTGCGAACATTTCTGACATGGCTTTTAAACTAGATATTAGCGGCGCGTTAGAGCCTAAATATCTGCCATTTTTACTGGCATTTTTTATCCCTGATTTTTTCTCAACTCTCGGGACATTACTCGGAGTGGGCGCACAGGCAGGTTATCTTGATAAAGATGGCAACCTGCCAGGGATTGATAAGTGTTTCCATGTGGACTCAACAGCGACAACCTTCGGCTCACTGTTTTCATGCCCAGTTTTGACCACCTATTTAGAAAGTTCTGCAGGTGTTGAAGCTGGCGGTCGCACTGGATTTACCGCTGTTGTCACAGCTATCTGTTTCTTGCTGACGCTATTTATTGCCCCTATTGCCACCACCATTCCAGAGGCAGCAACGGCACCGGTATTGATGTTCATTGGGATTAATATGATGAAAAGCATCAGCCGAGTTAACTTTTCTGATGTGACAGATTACCTACCCGCATTTATCTGCATCGTGATCACAATCTTTACCTTTAACGCCGGCAATGGCATCGCAGCGGCGCTCGTTGTGTATGCATTTCTAAAACTGGTAAGTGGCCGAGCAAAAGAAGATCACTGGTCAGTTTATCTCATCGGCTTATTGATGTTAGCTTATTTCTATAATCTGACTTTGCATTAATAACTAATATGCTTTAGCCAAAGAGCTGTCCTGCAGCTCTTTTTTATTAGCTTGAGAAAATAACATCTCCTAGGGGCTGTTGATCTTTGGTGGTTGAATTTTGTTCAAATTAAACGCATTTTGAACGCGCCGCATCCTGTGTCGCTTAACGAGTTAAGCAAGCAGGGTGCAACAAAGTTCAGGATGCGTTTAAATGAACCCGAAGGGCAGTATCTGAGAGGAATTTATCCAGCGTTAAACGTTTTTTGTGCAGAACTACACGGCACAACGTTTGCTTTGCCTATATTCCTTTCAGATTGCTGCATAACTAATCACAAAAGGTCAACAGCTCCTAGGCATAACCGCATTTTTAACGTAGAATTTGCGCCCTTGCGATACCATCAGGTGGTGTCGTACTGACTTGAGATCAGACAACAGAGATTTAATCATGAGCACAGAAAAACCATTTGTACCCGAGCTGTTATCCCCAGCTGGGAGCCTTAAAAATATGCGTTATGCATTTGCCTACGGCGCTGATGCTGTCTACGCAGGCCAGCCTCGCTATAGCTTGCGGGTTCGTAATAATGAATTTAACCACGAAAATCTAAAAATTGGGATTGATGAAGCCCATGCCCAGGGTAAGAAATTTTATGTGGTTTGTAATATTCAGCCCCATAACTCTAAATTAAAAACCTTTATTCGCGATCTAAAACCAGTGATTGATATGGGCCCTGATGCATTGATTATGTCAGATCCTGGTTTAATTATGATGGTGCGAGAAGCATTTCCGGATATGACAATTCACCTTTCAGTGCAAGCCAATGCGGTGAACTGGGCAACGGTCAAATTCTGGGCATCACAAGGGATTTCACGCGTCATTATGTCTCGAGAACTCTCGTTAGAAGAGATTGAAGAGATCCGCAAACAATGCCCAAGCACTGAAATCGAGATTTTCGTCCATGGTGCTTTGTGCATGGCCTACTCTGGACGCTGCTTGCTTTCTGGTTACATCAACAAACGTGACCCTAACCAAGGAACGTGCACAAACGCTTGCCGCTGGGAATATAAAGTCGAAAAAGGCAAAGAAGACGATGCCGGACAGATTGTCGAACAATTCGACCCAAATGCCGCAAATCCAGTTGAAGTGCTCAATGAACGTCCAGATAACACGCTTGGTCTTGGCAAACCTTCAGATGAAGTGGTCTTGCTCTCAGAAAGCCATCGTCCAGATGACAAAATGGCCGCTTTTGAGGATGAGCACGGCACCTATATTATGAACTCCAAAGACCTTCGAGCCGTACAACATGTTGAACGTCTGACCAAAATGGGCATTCACTCGCTGAAAATTGAAGGGCGTACCAAATCTTATTATTACTGTGCACGTACCGCTCAGGTTTATCGCAAAGCAATTGATGATGCAGTTGCTGGCAAACCATTTGATGAAAGTTTATTGGGCACCTTAGAGAGCTTGGCTCACCGTGGTTACACCGAAGGGTTCTTGCGCCGCCATACTCATGAAGAATACCAAAATTACGACTACGGTTACTCTATCAGTGACTCACAGCAGTTTGTCGGCGAAGTCATTGGTCGTGCAAGCAATGGCATGGCTGAAGTTGCGGTTAAAAATAAATTCTTACTGGGTGATTCACTTGAGCTGATGACGCCACAAGGCAACATCACATTCACGCTTGAGCAATTGGAAAACAAAAAAGGTGAGCCGTTAGAAGCTGCACTTGGCAGTGGTCATACGGTTTACTTCCCTGTTCCAGAAAATATCGACCTGGAATACGCGTTGATTATGCGTAATCTGCAAGCGGGAACAAACACTCGCCATCCGCACCAAAAAAGTGCTTAAGTGACACGAAACTGCTCTGTCTAGGTGGGTATTTCTTACCCACCTTTATTTCCCACAGATTAACAGCTTGAAAAATAATCATAAAATTGACAGATAGCTGATTATTGGCCCACTTTGGTTGCTGGCACATCAATTGCGAGTAAACTAATTTACTCCACTGATGCTTAAACACGGCTAAAGGAGCCTTGAATGTTAGAGCAAGCTATTACT
This sequence comes from Celerinatantimonas sediminis, assembly GCF_046054195.1. NCBI lineage: Bacteria > Pseudomonadati > Pseudomonadota > Gammaproteobacteria > Celerinatantimonadaceae > Celerinatantimonas > Celerinatantimonas sediminis. The sequence continues at coordinate 41,922 of NZ_JBEQCS010000024.1, read as the reverse complement.
GTCATCCTAGCCGGGGGCAAAGGTTCTCGACTTTCACCTTTAACGCAGTATCGGGCCAAGCCGGCTGTTCCCTTTGGCGGAAAATATCGCCTCATCGATTTTACTCTTGCGAACTGCTTACACTCTGGATTACGCCGCATTTTAGTTCTGACACAGTATCAGTCGCACTCTCTACATAAACACCTGCGAGATGGCTGGTCTATTTTCAATCCAGAATTAGGTGAATTTATCACTCCGGTCCCACCACAAATGAGTGAGAACATTAACGGTTATCGTGGGACAGCGGACGCTATCTACCAAAATCTTTATTTGTTGGAGCGAAATAACGCCAAATACGTGGTTATTCTATCGGGCGATCATATCTATCGCATGGATTATGAGCCGATGCTGCGCCAACATATCCAAACTCGCGCCGATTTAACATTAGCGTGCATGGAGATTGATGCGCATCAATCCCGCCATTTTGGAATTGTCAGCGCCAATTCTCGCCAGCAGGTTGAAGGCTTCGTCGAAAAACCAGAGCATCCACCAACGCTTGAAGATAATCCCGAGCGAGCTTTAGCCTCTATGGGCGTTTATATTTTTAGTCTTGATTATTTAAAAAAATGCCTGTGTGAAAATGCTGAGCAAAACAATGATCAGTTTGACTTTGGCCACCACATTATTCCCCAAGCGGTGCAGCATGGTCAGGTTTATGTGTACCATTTTGGCGGAGCCAGTGGCCGCGTCAGCCGAGATCAATATTGGCGTGATGTAGGGACGCTTGACTCCTATTATCAAGCCAATATGGACTTATTGCAGAGCGTGCCCCCCATCGATTTGTATCAAAGTGACTGGCTGATTCGCTCTTATCAGAAACAGGTCGCACCGGCAAAAATGGTGTCAGGCGCTTCAGGCACCGAGGGGATCACCATCAACTCCATAGTCAGTGGGGGCGTAGTTGTATCGGGCGGATGTGTGCAGCACTCCATTTTATTTCAGAATGTACGGGTATTAGATGAAGCGGTTGTTGAAAGCAGTATTCTTTGCGATGACGTAGAAGTAGGCCCAGGATGTCGGCTCAACCGCTGCATCATTGATAAAAATGTTGTGATTCCACCAGGAACAGAAATTGGCATTAATAAGCACCTTGATAAACAGCGCTTTACCATCTCTGAGGATGGCGTAGTCGTTATACCTAAAAATTATCGGTTTGAATAACTTAGGGCTTAACCCACAAAGGCGCCAATGGCGCCTTTTGTATTGGCCGATAGACAAAAAGATTAGTCTGGCAACACCGCGTTGTGGTAAACGTTTTGAACATCATCATCATCGTTTAACACATCGAGGAATCGCTGGAATGTCTCAGCATCTTCACCGGTGAGTTCAGTGCTGGTTTGCGGCACAAAAGAGATCTCTTCAATATCAAAGTTCAGATCAGGCATTGCATCAAGTAACGCACTACGCACTTTGTCATATTCGGTATATGGGGCGAATACAGTCACAGAACCATCTTCGCTTTCGATTTCACTGACATCAGCATCAGCTTCCATCAAAATTTCCAAAATCGCATCTTCATCATCATGCGCAAAACCAAAAATAGCCTGATGGTCAAACAGATGACCTACAGCGCCTGGGCTTCCCAACTTCGCATCATTTTTGACAAAGGCTTGACGTACAGAAGCGAACGTACGGCTATTGTTGTCGGTTAAACAGTCAACAATCACCATGCAGCCCCCAGGACCGAAGCCTTCATAACGAGCTGGTGCATAATCTTCACCGGCTCCACCCGTTGCTTTTTCGATTGCACGATCAATAACGTGTGATGGAACCTGGTCTTTTTTGGCTTTTTCAATCAGGCGTTTCAGTGATAGGTTTGCATCTGGATCACCGCCGCCTTTTTTGGCACTGACATAAATCTCTTTGCCGTATTTAGAATAAACTTTTGTTTTAGCGCCCGCAGTCTTAGCCATCGACACTTTACGGACTTCGTAGGCTCTTCCCATTAATTTCAACTCTAAACAAACAACAATTGTGGCAGGGATTCTACCATAGCTTGGCGATTGCTCCACGCAAAGATTGAGATTTCCCTTAATCAGAATGGGACGATTCAAGCGAATGTTATCAAGCTTTTAACGCAAACCACTTTAAGATAAAAAAACGTATCTTTTTTGCTAAAAACCTTTTACCTAAGCTGAATGGCAACATGAACAAGAGCTTACCCAAATCGTTGCATCGGTATAAAAATAAAAACCTATATAAAATATGACATTTAGATATTTCATTTAAATATTCAAAATATACCTTAATTTATGCTAATCAGATTTAAATGGATATCCATAAACTTATATAAAGTTATGGGTTAGCTCATATTTATCAATACGCTCACACATTACTTTATTTAAATGTTTTTTGTATCTAAATGATCTTGCTAATATTATTAGTTTTATCTCTTAGTTATCAGAGCTTCATCCTCCATCTGTGTAATTAATAGAATTATTAAAATTTATATGGTATTCTCGCGCAACCATTTATCGACTAATTAATTTGACTTAATTCATGAATACTCTAATGTCGCTGCTATCGATAGGGCTAGTCCTATATTCGATATACAGTACTATTGTTTATTATTCGCGTCGCTCTAACAGCAAATCAGCAATGAAATCGTTACTCACTAGCGAGCCCCACCGTGAATTAACCAATGCCGAAAAAACAATTGTTGCCCAACTAAAACCCAAAGAGGGAGTTAAACCCGAAGTCTATTATTTAGAGGGCGAGTTTACCCGCTATGGCATTTCTAGCTCTCAAGGGGGAGAGGTTTGGCATGATGCGATAGGTGGTGTAGAGGTTGAACTGCCCTACTCTAGTCGCTTATTTTTAACTCAATCTAATAAAGCTGAAGTCATCGCTTTTGATAAAAAGAAGATGTTGGTTATTTCGCTTAACGAACAGTTTACCCTGATTGAAGGCTATGAAGTCGATCAAATAGAGCAAAGCCAAAATAAGCAGTGGCAACAAGGTACTCCAGGTGAAATTAAAGACGATACGCTACTTAATTATGTCACTGATAATCAATTAGGCGATGGACTTGAACATCAACTCAAATATAAAATCATTAATAATCGAGAAGAAACACAGGCTGAAAGAGAGTATCGCTACCACCCTGGTTTTAAAATACTCGCCTCGATATTTCTCGCCATCGGATTTGGTTGCCTAATACAAGCTGATTTCAATCAGACATCTGGACAAATATTCGGCCTTGTAAGCCTAGTGACCTTTATTCTTGGGTTGTTTTTACTGATTAAAAACAAAAAACTGCAAGAACCTAAACAAGTTAACCTTGTTCAAGGGGTCTTATATCAAGACGATGATAGCAATGTCTACTTAGGGGGCAACAAATTAATTGTTCCTGCCGGTTGGGAAAATCGCTTAGAGCTCAGCAAAAGAGAGCGGATTTACGATATTACTACCGATTACCATCTACTGCGTGCCAATGAATTAAGTATTGACCAGGCAGGTCTCAAACAAGTTTTCTGGGGTAAACACGTATTGCCAGCTCTCGTTGGCATTATCGCTGTTATCATCGGTCTTGGAACATTCAACCAGATAAAAGCTGACTGGTATTACACCTTAAATTTTATCAAGGGCGACACACCAAAGACCTATGCCAGCGTAGCCGATTTTAACAATCATCCCCCTAAAGCAGGTACTTTAATCAAACTAAAAGGTTCCTACCGTTGCTGGCTAGACAAAGAAGATGGTGAAATAGAAAACAACTGTAATATCCAACTTTATGGAACCGATAAGAAACTTGCCGAGCCTTTAAAATTAGACTCAAATATCCAAAAGCTTTCCGATACCCCATGGTTTGAAAAAGCTCATCTGAGTGTTTTTGCAAAAATGTACTTAATGGAGCTTGCGAAAAAGCGTCACGGATATGTCGATTTTAACTCACTGCTACGTTTCGCTCATCCCGTTGAATTTATCCAACTGATTGACAAAGTTTGTGAAAGCAATTTGAAGGATTGTAAACAAATCAAGTCTGAATTTAGTGACCTAATTCATGCCGATAACTGGGATGAAGCTAAAAAAATGGCAGCATCAGGCAAAAAGGGATTATTTAAACGCTCGTCTAAAAGTAATTTAGAATATGATTGGAAGCAAATTAAAGATGAGTATGCCAAAGATCTTAGAGATAAATTACTGACTCGACTTTATCAACAGACGCATCAAGGTGTCTTAATTAGTCTAACGCCCTTCACTGGCGTAGATGATTCTTCGTGGAGATATAGCCGTTACCAACCTTGGAAAAGTTTGCTCTTTAACCAAAAATTAGCCGTAGGTGAGATAGCAACGACACCTCAAGATAATGAAGTTATTGGCATCGTAAGCTCAGCGCAGCAACATCACCCGATTGAGATTAATAACCGATATTCTTATCCATTTAACCAACCGAACAATTACTTAATTACGATTATCTTTATGTTTTTGGCCACGATTTTAGCAATCTGGCAAATCATATTGCTTATCTGGCGTCTTAATAAAAAAGACAAGCAGTTGACCGCTTAAACCACTCGGGCAACGAATATTCGTTGCCCATTTTTCATCCCCCATTACCCTTTCACTTGGCGCCAAAGCAAAGGCGCAACCAATAACGATAACAGCAAACTATAAAACACAGGCAACAGTGCAACCGCTAAACTCATCTGGAAGCTCTCTATATCCCGATACGCTGTATTTAGAATCTCGATGAAACTTGCCATAACCGATACGCCAGTGCTTAGCCAAATAATTTTGCAGGCAACACTTAATCGATGCACATAGTTTCCCTTCGTAATCAATAGACTAAATAATGCAGGCCCAATCACAACGAAGGCTGAAATAAGATCAACGTAGCTTTGCCAATGAGCTAATGTAATCTCAAGCAGTAAACAGTAACCACAAATCGCCCAAAACAAAATCAAAGGGATCTTTTTCATGAATATCACTCAACTTAGTCTTTTCACAACACATAAAAAAAGCGGCTAACAGCCGCTTTTCGTATCAAAGAATATTTAAAGTGGTTTAATCACCGCTTTATTATCAATAATTTTTTCAACACTCACCCCAGAGCCATGAACAAGTCCAGGATGTTGTTGTAGAATTTGGGGGTTAGCAACCGACCAGTAAGTTCCCCGGCAACGAACACTTACCAGCTGATGACCATTATCATCGCGAATCACCAGCTCACCTAAACCACCCTCAAAGGTATAAATCTGTGGATTAACTTCATTATCACTCTGTACACAAAAGCGCCGGCCAATATACAGCGAAACACCGCCAACAACGGCTGCGATTAGCACTTGGATGCCCCAGTTCAAAGATGGTGCAAAATAGCTCACCATCCCGGACAATACGAACCCAAAACCAAACCACATCAATACAAAAGCCGTTACTAATAACTCAGAAGTAATTAGCACAACGCCCAAAACAACTAAAATCCACCAATCGATACTGATCATCGACTATCCTTTAATTTTTCGCGCTCGCACCTTTTAATAAGTCCGAAACCACTGACAAGCTTCCAACTAAATCAGCTGCTTCATAAGGCACCACAACTTTATTGCTTGAATCGCTCGAAGCAATACCATTCCATGCTTTAATTCTCTCTTGAGTCAGAATGTACTCACCAGCAAATGCATTATCTTTTAGTGCCTGCGCAATCAACTCAATGCCCTGACGTTGCCCTTCGGCCATCAAGATTTGAGCTTTTTTATCCGCTTCTGCCATACGTTCTTTAGCCTCAGCTTCAAGATAGGCTTGTTGACGAGCCGCTTCAGCCTCAGCAATCACACGGTTTTTATTAGCAGCTGCCTGAGTTTCAATTGCACGGCGTTCACGAGATGCTCGCAATTGTAGCTCCATGGCTGATTGCACATCTTGCGGCACTGAAATATCGCTAATTTCAACACGCGTTACTTTAGCGCCCCAGCTAGCAGATGCCTGATCCAGTGCAATTTGCAGCGCCTGGTTCATCTCTTCACGACTGGAAAGAGTTTCATCAAGTTCCATTTTACCAATTTCAGCACGCAATGTTGTTTGTGCCAGCTGCGCTGTCGCATCGCGCAAGTCGGTGATTTCATAAGTCGCTTTTTGCGCATCATTCACACGCAAATAAACCAAACCATCAATGGTGATGCTCACGTTATCTTTAGTAATCACACTTTGTGGGTGCAGATTAATAAGCTGTTCTTGGGTGGTGAATTTAGAACGAACATGATCCACAAATGGCACAATAAAGTGTAAGCCACCATGTAATACTCGGTGAAACCGACCTAACCGTTCGATCACATTAAGCTGAGCCTGGGGCACAATTCGAACTGAACGAATAATCGTAATAATCACCAAAATGGCAATGACAGCCGTAATAATCGTAGAAATGCTAATATCCATTAAATAAATTCTCCAAGTCATTCAAAGGGAGGAAATCCGAAATTGAGCGTTATCCTATTAAGTCTTTTTTACTATTGCAATAACTATTGTCTTTTTTATTAAAAGACAGAAAGAAGTATTCAAGATATAGTAAAAGCGCTGGGTTATAGGTGTATTATACAAATAGCATATTACACTTTTGATTTACTGCTATATGGACAAACCATTTGCTTTAACTAATTAATGACAAATTATCTTTTTTACTAAATAGTATAAATCTTAAATAATCAAATCAGAACGAGTCTATTCATTATCATTGCGGTCACTAAACTGTGACTTATACTGGCTTTGATACTGACTCTGATAGTGCGTTTCGTTTTGCTCAAAAGATGATGAATTAGCTGATTTAACCTCTGCAGGTCGGCTCGAATTACGATTTTTAGATTCAGTAGCATAATTACGCGATTTTATATTCTTGTGACTAGGCGAAGGCTGCGAAGGCTTAGCATAGTCTGATGACCAACCTGAGCGCTGCGCTACCGAGGCACTATTTTGCATCGCTTCATCAAGCTGAGCATCTGCGACAAACATAATTTCATCGGGCAACCCGCTGAGCACCCGGCCATGTTGAATGTAGACCATAATCGCTTTGATAACACCTGGATCACGATAGACCACACCATTAATGTATAGCTCTGTAGGAACTGGTCCTAAATCAGAATCAGAATCATATTGCGTTTGTTTCGAAGTTCTTGCTGGACTCATAGCGCTGCGATATGGCTGAGTATTAGCCTGAGATTTATAGGCATGCTCCGATTTAGCATTATCTTTATGATTAGGATGACCAACATTTTGTGGTGGATTTTTATCCGTCTTGTTCAGAATAATTCGCGCAATAACAAATGCGACAATTAGAATGACAGCTGTTTTCATTCACCATCTCCCTGCAATTTTACCAGCATCGTTGCCCATAACATAAATCGATAAAGACGTACAAAATAGCTTAATTAAATATTTTATCAACAATTTTATATACTACTACATATTTGCGGTTCGTCATTTAAACGTTAAAGTAAGAGCTACTTAAAAACGTTTATTTGATTTATCGATGAGAGAAAAAACTCTATCACTAGTTTATATAGCTCTGTTAACACTAGGATTATCTAGCTCTTTTGCAGCCAATGCGACAGATGAACAATGCCAACAATATACTCATTATCAACGCCAAGGATTACAGGCATATAAGAGTCAAGATTACACGCAAGCACGTCGAAACTTTGAATATCAGGTCATTCTGGCGGAAATTTGCCCAGCACATCATCACCAAAAATCCCTTGCTTATAACAATATTGCTCTAACTTATTTCCACCAGCAGCGGTATTTAACAGCAGATGTATGGCTTAAACTTGCTCCTGATAGCAATCAATCGAAAGCAAACGCTCACTTTTATGCCAAAGAGATAGAACAGGCTAAAAAAAGAGCACGAGCAAGTATCAATGGACAATACTGGTCATATGTCGGTCAGGACGCATGGAATCGAATTTCTGTAAAAAAAACGGCGAATAATCTGGTCGATATTTCATTTTCAGGGATGTATCCCGGCCGAAATATTCTCAAATATGGCCCACATATGGGAGATTTAACAGCGCGCATAACCGTTAAAAATCATCAAGGCGTTTATCAAAGCCCCAATGGGGAGTGCAAAATTCACTTCCACTTTTTACCCAATAAACTGATTATCAAACAAACCAGCGCCTGGTGTTCATTTGGCGCAGGTGTGAGCGCAACCGGTCATTATCAAAAAGTTGATGATAGGAGTGATGATTAATCAACAAACGGTAACCGAGATGGATTTTTGGCATAATCGAACATCATCTGAATATCTTCAGGTAGAACTCGACTTTTAGATAAAGGTGGCAACTTATCTTGAGCGAAAAAATCAATATCTGAGATCTCTAGATTTACTTGAGCCAAACCACCTTCCAGCTCACACAAAAAGAACAATTTATAAATATGAAATGGGAAAATCGGGCGATAATCATGCTCTGATCGATCTTTAACAGCAACAAGACGTGAAGCACTTACCATATAGCCAGACTCTTCTTGCACTTCACGAGCGACACCAATTGAAGGGGTTTCACAAACATCAGCCCAACCGCCGGGCATCGTCCAACAGTCGTCTTCGCGCTCGCGAACTAATAAAATTTTATTGTCTTTGATGATACCGCCACGAACATCAACTTTAGGGGTGGGATAACCTTGTTCTGGAATAAATAAATCGTGAACTTTTTCAACAGGAGTGTCACTTAAATAGGCAAACATCTGCTCAGAAATCGCTTTAAGTTGGGCATAACGCTCTAAATCATACCCATCTTTGCTATACGCTTCACCCGTTTGGGCAATTGCCTGAATTTGCTTAGTCCAATCAAGCCAGATACTCATTATTCACTCCTTTATTGTTTATTTAACAACAAATTAGCCTATGAACGGTTTAAATACTATACAAGCAAAAAATAACGACTTAAAGCATCATTCAGTTATTCCAAAATAGTTAAGTCATCGGTATTGATATCAGGCACCAATAAAAAACCACCTGAGCCAATAAGCCCAAGTGGTTTTGCTATCACTTTAAACGCGCGAGGCGGTTGTAAACAAACTCACACTCTCATTAAGCTCGGCTGCGAGCGAGTCTAAGCTAACAACCGTTTCATTGCATGAGGCAACTGAATGAGCGGTTTCTTTGATTAACCCAGAGATCTCTTCAACGTGCTGCGCCAAATCATTAGAAGCAATCTGCTGCTCATTGGTTGCACTAGAAACTTCACGAGTCATCGTTAGTGTCTCGCTGATTCGTTCACTAATTTGCTGAAGAACTTCACCGACCGATTGCGAAATAGAGACATTCTGCTCAACGATAGGTAATGCTGAAGTCAGCGTATTAGCCACAGTATCGGTATCTTTTTGAATCAAACCAATGGTATTGGTAATTTCCGCTGTTGAAGAAGCTGTGCGCGACGCAAGCGTTCGAACCTCATCGGCCACAACGGCAAACCCTCGGCCCTGTTCACCCGCTCTGGCCGCTTCAATCGCCGCATTTAGTGCCAATAAATTGGTTTGTTCGGCAATATCATTAATCACTTTCACAATATTACCAATGGCACTGGTACGTTCTTGAAGCGTTTTAAAATCAGCGACAGATGCTGAAATTTTGTTGGCCATCTGGGTTGTCGTCAGGTTTGACTCTTCAATCAATTCAACCCCAGATTGGCTGGTTTCAAATGATTTTTGAGAATTGTTTTCTGTTGATTGCGCATTAAGCGAAATATCTTTAATACAGTTTGATAGTTCTTGAATTGCCGCTGAAGTTGAAATTGACGCATCAGAAGATTGCTGCGAAGAATCAGTGATGACTTTAAACTCACCCGCAAGCTGGCGGGTTGAGATCGATAATTTGTCGGCCGCCTGCTTAATATTACCGACCATCGAACTCAACGATTTTTGCATAGAACTAATCGCCCCAAGCAAACTGCCTTGTGTGAAAGAGCCAACAATCACTTCATCAAGATTACCGTTGGCAATCTTATTGGTAATATCGACCGCGTAGTCAGGTTCACCACCGATTTTTCTAAAGATGGAGCGCGCGACATATGCCACAATGAAACCAATCACGATGACGACAAAAATAGCAATAAGCATAAAACGCAGCGCAAAATGCCAGTAGGTTGTCGATAAGTCGTCCATATAGACGCCAATGCCCATCACCCAATTCCACTGGGAGATTTTTGTCACCGCGTTTACTTTCACAACTTTTTGCGTTTCGCCAGGTTTAAAGTTTTCACCAACATTAAAGATAAAATCTTTGCCCTGAAGTGATTGAATGTCATGCGCGTATGAACTCTGAAATTGACCTATTTTTTCCTGCTTAACGTGAACTCGCGCGATGCCATTATTGTCATTTGCCCATAGATAAGAAGTTCCGGTGCGAAATTGTGACAAGACATGGACAACCTGTTTCTCAGCCTGTTCTTTAGAAATTGTCCCTTGCTGTTGCGCTTGGACAATGGGATCAACTTGTTTTTGAGCAAATGTTAAGATTGATTCAAGCTCGTGCTCACGCGCATCAATTAAGCTCGTTCGCAGTGAATGTAATCCATAGCTGCCAAGTGATACAAATCCGATTATAACGACGATGATCAATAAGATAAGTTGATGTATTAACTTCATGCATTACTCCCTTAATACTTCCTTCAGGCAAGAAAATAGCAACATGTAAATGAGAACACTAATAATAGAGAACAAATTATTTTAGAAAAGAAAAAGTTACAAATTTTTATCTAAAGTTTGATATGGAATGAGGTTTTACAAAATTAAAAAACTAGAAAGTTCTGTCGTCCTTCTCACAAAAACACAAGTAGAATAAAAAATAGGTTTATATTCATTACAGTTATAATTAATGAGAGCTATTCTCAATAACAATTTATGAGCCACCCCGGCTCATAAGGACAAGCGTTAAGCCATTGTAAATATATAGGTATCTCTTATTTTATATTAAATATTTATATAAAAAGTAATCGATTATTTTACTCACCAATTTAAAACCAAAATATTAGTTCGTCCTAGAACTAATATTATTAAAATAAAAACATGCTGAATCGATTCATTTGTGAAAGATGAGTTTTTGAGAAAGCTAAATTTAAATTAAAGAGTTGAACACATAAAGAAGGAAAGGTTTATTTTTACTTATAAAACAATATGTTATTTATTTTTTCCGCAGAAAATAAAACCTTATAAATATCATATCTATTATTTTAAGAAGCCAAAAAAATAAACCCAGTGGGGTCCACTGGGTGTTGTCAAAGCAAAGACAAGCAAAAATAGTAACAAGCAAAATCATATTAGTTATTTCCTTATTAAATTAACTCACCCATTTGGGGTAATTTATATTTTTTGTTAAGTTTATCATCGTTTAAAAAGAATCATTCTCATTAGTTATGTTTAAATTTAAAGTTATTTATATACTCTTCAATATAACCACAATTATAAAATGGTTTTTATTGTTCAATAAAAAATACTGAATATATTTCACAAATTGTCGTACCAATTCAATTAACTTATAAAACCAATTTTATTTTTATATAAGTAAAATATATTTTTATTGATCATATGCTTAAAAATCATTAAAACCTATATTTTTCATATAGTTATTTTTATTAGTTGATTTATCCAGCCTTGCCATTAGCTTACTATATAAAACGCTGTTCTATTCTCTATTAAGGTTGACAGCTTTAAAAGTGCTCTTCTGTAAATGCTATATTAGACCAAACTAGCTGACTCAAATGCTCCCATTAAAACATTTAACTGTGCCTTTTAAGGCCATAAATGACCAAATAACTCAAGGCATATTTATGCAAAACGATTGAAGGAACGAATCAAATTAAAATTGCCAAAATCGATAGACTATCGTTGACATTGCATGAATCGTCCCCATAAATTTGCAACGCAAATGCAATTAGTTTGGCTTGTCAACGGTCCAGCCTCTTTCTCAAATTCGGCAAACATTTCGATGCGTGCTCAGAGATTTTTAACATTCGAAGATGCCTCTTATCACAATAGCTAGTTACTCCACATTTAGTCGCACTTAAGTTGGTCATCAAACACTCAGTTTTTACGATTACGGTTTAAAGCCATTGGGAATATTGGACACGACATAGAGATTGATCTGGGCAGACTTAATGATTTAGAGTACTGCGAATAACTGGATAAATAATAAACAGTTATCACCGCATTATTGATAAAAGTAATTTTAAATATATTTTTTATTATCTGACAAATAGATACCTAAAATTGATAGTAGCAAAGCACGCTTAAAAGCAATCTGATAACGCTTTTATATACAAACACATTTAGCAAATTTGTTCATATTTATTGAAATATTAGCATCTAAGTACTAAGCTTTTCCGTGACAGAGAGCAAAACTGCTAAGACAGGCCAATGTCAGCAGAACAAGCAAAAATAGTAACGAGCGAATTCTTAATACCTGTTGATAGTTAAGTAATTCAAATTACCTCATTTTCATGAGGTAATTTTTTATCTTCCAGCTCATTCATATAGCTTTGCTGCCAAGTCTGGCATTTGCCAACGATACAACAAAAACGGTCCTAAAATTCTCGATTCATTTTCACAAAACAATTCAACAGAACTTCGGCTTCATCGGGCTCAATATCCCGCATCAGTGTTTTAAATAAATCCACATGCAATAAGTTATGGCGCCGATGAATCGCCATGCCTGCATCGGTTAATTGCACAACAATCGCACGGCGATCCGCAGGTAAAGAGCCTCGCACGACCAATTGAGCATTCACCAGTTTTTCAACTTGCACGGTTAACGTGCCAGTTGTAATTCCAAGCTTTTCGGCAAGTTCTTTCATCTTTAGCGAACCATGTACACCGAGCACTTCAATTGTGTGAATTTGTGCCAACGAATAACCGGTTTCTTTGACAACAGACAGCTCCCATGATGACATCTTGTCATAAAACTCAGTAATAACCTGATTAATTTTCTCAATATTATTCATAATGGACTTCAACAGTGAGATGACTGATCTCATCAAAATTAGATAACAACTGTTTATATTCCTGGACTGATTTAGAAGTTGTAGACAACAGCGTTATCGCAGCACTGTATCGATCAGAGCTTATCTTCCAGATATGTAAATCTTTAACCTGCGCATAGGGAGAAAGAACACTGACAACCTGCTGGCGGTACACCTCACTTATATTCTCATCCAACAAAATAGGGCTAGTTTGTTTCATTAGGCTCAGTGTCCAATTACAAATAACAAAACCACCCACTATCCCCATTAATGCATCCAGCCAGTTCCAACCATAATATTTACCAAAGGTAAGCGCTATAATCGCCAAAATAGAAGTGAGCGCATCGGCTAGCACGTGGATGTATGCGGCCCGAAGATTGTAATCCTGTTTATGGTGATGATGGTCATGGTCATGGTCATGGTCATGGTCATGGTCATGGTCATGGTCATGGTCATGGTCATGAGAATGATGATCGTGTAACAAACAAATACTCAAGACGTTGACAACAAGCCCAACCACCGCAACTAAAATTGCCTCATTAAACTGAATTTTTTCTGGATGTAGCAACCGATGAATGGATTCCACAAACATAATCAGAGCCACAATACCAAGAGCAACCGCACTGGTATAGCCACCTAACACACTCACCTTACCGGTACCAAACGAGAAGCGCCGATTATCGGCATTTTTCTTTGCATAGTAATAAGCAAATAAAGTAATGCAAAAGGCAGCTGCATGAGTGCTCATATGCCAGCCATCCGCAAGCAGCGCCATCGATCCATATATGCTACCGGCAGTAATTTCGATGACCATAACGACAACCGTAAGCAACAACGCATAAAATGTGCGCTTTTCTGCCGAATGAGAATCGGCATCAAAAGCGTGGCTGTGTTCAAGCGGATAACGCATAGCACCTCACATTATTTTGACAATCAAACTATTTGATTACTAAATTAGTTTGATTATCAAAACATGTCAATGGTTATCCATCTGAGATTTTAAGGCCCTTGTCCCCTGCCGATTTACTATTTTGAATGACGGCTGCAAAGACATGTTTCTCTGTATAATCACCGCCAAAGAACGTGGAGCTTTACGATAAAACTCAGAATCCGCTTAAAGCAGACAGGTTGAAAAGAGAGAGGAAACTTGAAAAAAAGATACAAATACGCCAGTCAGATGAGATGAATAGACTGGCGTTAGCTTCGCTATTTTATTCGCAATTTTTTCTTAAATCAGCCAGATATAGACAACTAAACCTATCAACGCCACTCCAGAGAGCCGATTGACAGCAACCAAGTGCCTTGCATTAAGTTTTTTACCAATCACAAATCCGCCAATCATCCAAGGTAACATAGCAACAATCGACGAAACTAAAAATATTTCGGCAAAATATAAAATATTATTCTGCAAGCTTGGTGGAATAAATGAGCTATATGCCAAAACGACAAACAGCCAAGCTTTATAACTCAAAGGATGGATAAATAAACCTTTTAAAAATGACTTTAGTTGAGCACCTTGATCAACTGAATTGATTTTACTTCTATATAACATCACGCCCAGATACAAAAAATATAAACTGCCGATAAATTTTAGTATATACGAGAGATCTTCGCTTTGTTTTGCACCAGATAGATAAATAATAGCACCAACAAATAAAACGATTGCAAATCCAACTGAAATACCGAGCCCAAATAACAACATGTGATTCCACTTACTGTTACATGACTGTGAAAAAATAGCCAAATTAGCAGGCCCTGGTGTCACACTGGCAAAAAATGAAAATAAAATAAACGGGATAAATGCCTGTAGGTCCATCTACATACTTCCTCAATAATAAATCCACAAAAACCAACTGGATTAATTTACGCCTAAAATATAAGCAAAGCAACTCATGTTGGGCTATTTAACTATCATTGAAATAGCAAGTTAATCGCAGGGTTAAAGTTATCTTAAAAAGCTATTTTTCAATGTAAAAAATAGCTTTTTAAGAACTCATGAGCAAAATATTTTCAGCTACACTTAGCAATAATCACCTTGATTCATAAGGATAACCATAGATGCACCATCACTACACGCATACGGGGATTAAAAGACTTTTCTATGCCACTCGCTATTCAATGCAAGGATTTCGTTTTGGCTGGCAAGAAGAAGCTTTTCGCCAGGAAGTATACTGCTGCGTACCATTGGCTATCTTATCTGTCTTTTTAAATGTTACGACGGCAGAGCACTTAATCTTATTGACAAGCCTTGTCATTGTCCTTATCACCGAATTACTAAATTCAGCAGTTGAAGCGGTAGTTGATCGAATTAGTGATGAATGGCATCAACTCAGTGGCAGCGCTAAAGACTTAGGTTCAGCCGCTGTACTGCTATCTATTATCTTTGCAATGATAGTCTGGTTGGTGATTTTATTATGATGGAAAAACAATCTAAAAAATTCAGATTTTCAAATGCAAATTATACGCTTTTGCTGGCTATTTTTATTACGCTCATTCCTAATATCCCGTTTTATAAAGATATCTACCACATTCTATCAAAACTAGATAATTATCACTTAGGATTTGTCATCTCAATTCCACTATTTTTTATATTCGCCTACAATATTATTTTCAATATTGTAACTTGGCCATATATTACTAAGCCTATCAGCATTATTTTAATTTTGTTATCCTGCTTACTGTTTTATGCCGAATATAATTATGGTGTATTTTTTGATGTTTCAATGATTCAAAATATCTTTGAAACAAATACAAGTGAAGCGAGCTCTTATACCAGTACATTTGCCATTATGTGGTTTCTCGGCCTCGGTGGTATTCCTGCTCTATTTTTCGCTCTGATTGGTATAAAAAAAGAATCAGCTTTTAAATTTGTCTTTAAAAAGCTTTTGTATATGATTGCATCCGCCATTGGCATTTATATCATTGCCCTTTTTTACTATCAAAATTATGCTTCAGTCGTGCGTAATAACCGATATATCGAAAACCGAATGATCCCAGCTAGTTTTATCCACAATACATATCGCTACCTCAATAGAACTTATTTTGCCAAACCGCTGCCCTATCAAAAAATCGGATTGGACGCCAAACAAACGCCAAAAGCGTTGGAACTTGCGAAAACCAAACAATTGGTAACGGTACTCGTTATCGGCGAAACAGCTCGTGGTCATAATTTTCCAGTCAATGGCTATGCGCGTGATACAACACCATTTACCGATAAAATTACTAATATGGTGTCGGTTAAAAACGTGGCTAGTTGTGGCACAGCAACAGCGATATCAGTTCCTTGCCTTTTCTCTAGGATGGACCGCTCCAACTATAATCATGCCAGAGCAATGGCCCAGGATAATTTACTGGATGTTCTAAATCGCTCTGGAATAAGTGTGCTGTGGAAAGAAAATGATGGTGGTGATAAATCAATTGCCAAACGATTAAACAAGGTCGAACTGAACCCTAAATCTGATCAGACACTTTGTGATGGCACCACCTGTTATGACATGGCGCTTGTGAAAGACCTAGATGAAAACATTCGCTCCATGGATGGCAATCGAATCATTGTACTGCACATTATTGGCAGCCATGGCCCAACTTACTTTCGCCGTTATCCATCAGAGATGGCCTTCTTTAAACCAAATTGTGACCGAGCCGATATCGAAAACTGCTCTGTTGAGCAAATAACAAACACCTATGATAATACGATTCGCTATACCGATTATGTCCTTAGCCAGATTATTGAACGGCTTAAAAAATTAAATGGCCAGTACAACACAGCATTGATTTATATCTCTGATCATGGTGAATCGCTTGGAGAAAAAGGGATGTTTTTACACGGAGCGCCATATAATTTTGCGCCAAAAGAGCAAACACATGTTCCGTGGATGATGTGGTTTGCCGATGACACACTTACAGCCAACCATTTAAATCTTAAATGTTTAAAAGAAGTGGCCAGTAAAGGGGGATATAGTCACGACAACTTTTTTGATTCAATGTTGGGCCTGATGAATGTTCAAACCTCTATTTATCAGCCAGATAAAGACATCAGTGCCAGTTGCCGTAACTAGTGGATGTAAAAAAAAGCCCGGTTTCCAATACCGGGCTCGAAAAGCAAAGACGAACAAAATATAGCAACAATCCTATTGATATTATTATCTCTAATTAAAATAGCGATTACTTTTAATAAGTTGAGCGCTATTTTTTGAAGCTCGTCTAACTTAAGCTAAATTCATAATAAGAAAGTGAAAAAACGTAATACGGCTGAATTACTCATTCTATAAAGCAGCATGGGAGGCATCGGTTTTTACGAAACGAATCAATAGCGCAATAACCGAACTTATTAAAGCAAGAACTATCACACCAATCCAATGCCAGTGCATATATGCATAACTCCCAATGGAAGACCCCAGCGCCATAGCAATAAATACACAGGTGAACAGCAATGAGTTTAAACGTCCACGAGAGTGTTCATGCAAACTGTAAATGATGCTCTGATGAGAAATTAACGTGGCATTTAATCCAAAATCAAAGGTAATGACACAAATAATAAGGACCAGCAATTGCCAATGAAGAGGCAATATAAGCGCAAAGCTCATACCTAAGAACGATAGGATCACGATACCGATACTAACTAAGATAACCTTTGGCGCGCCAATCCGGTCAGCCCTGGCACCCGCTAATGGAGCAGCTATTGCACCCGCTGCACCAGCTAACCCAAAGGCCCCAGCCGCTGCACTACCTAGAGAATAGTGATCGGATAAGTAAATTGCTAACACACTCCAAAATGCACTAAATGCAACCGATAACGCGCCTTGAGCTAAAGCAGCTTGGCGAAGTCGTGGGTAGTTTCGCCATAACGGCCACAGCGAAGCCATCACCTGCGGATAACTTAACCGACTCTCAGGCTTAAGCTCTGGCATCACTTTGCATAAGTAACAACCTAACAAAGCGACCAATAGAGCAGAGCCTACAAATACACTGCGCCAACCTAAATATTCGCCCATCACACCGCTAAATACGCGTGAGAGCAATATGCCCAGTAAAAGCCCAGTCATGACACTTCCGACTGTTTTCCCTCGCTGGGCAGGATTTGCTAACACAGCCGTTGCTGGGACAATATCTTGAGCAGTAGTCGCTAAAACACCAATTCCCAGACTAATCAGCAACAACGAGCCAAAGCTATGTGAGAGCGCACATAGCGCTAAACTCAGAGCAAGCATAAACGATTTGGCAATAATCAGTTTTTTGCGATCCACACTGTCACCTAACGGCACCAGTAGTAATATACCTAATGCGTATCCGATTTGTGTTAAAGTTGGAATCAATCCTACTTGATTTACATTAAGGTGAAAGGTTTGCGCCAATACTGAAACCAAGGGTTGATTATAATAGATAGATGCAACACTAAACCCGGCTCCAGCCGATAACCCAATGAGTAATTTTCTTGATATAGTGGGATATGTGGCACTATTTAACTCGGCAATTTCGGTCATTTTCTTCTCTCCTGGAAGATTAGCTCCAATGGCTAACTTAAAACCCATATTGCCCAGATTTAAGTGTGCTGTGTAGACAGCCTCTAAACACAATAGTTATACGTAATACGTATGAATAAAGACTCAAAAGCAAATAGCACCGATCGCATTATGTTGTTACAAACTTGGGCTAGAATTGTCGAAGCTGGAAGTTTAAGTAAAGCTGCTGTGCAACTTAATACGACACAACCGACCATTAGCCGCCGTTTGAAAGCTTTGGAAACCATTCTGGGCTCAAAGTTATTATTAAGAACCACGCATCAGCTAAAACTGACCGATGAGGGCGAGCGATGCTATGAACTTAGCAAAGAGATCGTCGCAAAATGGGAAACATTAACGGAGATGGTTGGCGGGCATCACGCCCAATTGAAGGGCCGTCTAAGAGTTCGAGTACCTCATGCATTTGGTCAAGAGCAATTGATCTTACCACTGATGCAATACCTTAAAGATTATCCACAAATGCACATCGACTGGCTTTTGAATGATCAAAGTACCGATTTTCTCTCTGAGGACATCGACTGCGCTATTCAAGTCGGACAAGTGAGCGATGAAAATGTGATAGCCAAACTTCTTTGTTACGTCCCGCGGATCATCGTTGCCTCCCCACAACTTGCCGAAAATTTTGCCAAACCACAGCATCCCAAAGATCTCGAACCCTGGCCGTGGATTGCCATTAGCACTTATTATCGTCAGGCATTGAATGTTTATGAGTATTGTCATACTGAGCCGACGCAAATCAACATCGAACCTGTTCTTTCAACTGATAATATTTACTCAGCAACACAATGCGCTAAACGAGGACTTGGAATCACCAGCATTTCATCATGGTTGGTACAACCACTTATTGACTCGGGTGAACTGGTGCAGATTCTGCCCAATTGGCAAGAGGCGTCCCTTCCTTTGTATCTGGTTTATCCTTATGCCCAGTACTACTCTAATCGTCTAACGACTTTTATCGCGTTAATGCAACAAGCCATTCCACAGATGATAGGAATAGAACCCGCTCGCTAACCTCTTGCATTTAACCTTAAAAACCGTCTAAATAGAGTAATATTCTGAAAAATTAATCTATTACCAGCACATCTGTGCCACAAGGCTCGATTATGTTGCGTTGAGCCTTACGACACGCCTTTTAAATCTGAATAGAAACTATCGCTCTTTGCGATAGCGACTCTCGCCCATAAAAGTCGTAGGAGACAATGATGGATTTAGAGCTTAAAGACAAAGTTGCACTCGTCACTGGAGCAAGTACCGGTATCGGTTTGAGTATTTGTAAAGAATTGGCTCAAAGTGGTGTTCATCTGATTATGGTTGCCCGAACTCAACCTCGCCTAGAACAAGCCGCCCATGAGATTGGCGAACAATATCAAGTAAAAACGCTGCCCATCGCAGGTGATGTCGCCAACGCCGAGTTTCCAGCACAAGCGGTCAAACAAGCACTGGTTCACTTTCCCAGCATCGATCTATTAGTCAATAATGCCGGACGTGCCCACAGCGGCACGTTATTAACAACCTCTGATGAAGATTGGGACAGTATGACTGCCATTAAATTCAGTGCGATGCGTCGTTTTTGTCGAGAAATTGTCCCACTAATGGAAAAAAATCAATGGGGTCGCATTGTAAATATCTCGTCGGTTGGTGGTATTTATGCCAATCCGCCACTGACCGTATCTCATGCTCTAAGTGCGGCCATTAATAACCTGACTCGCAGCCTCGCGCTGGATGTTGCTTCAATGGGGATTCTGGTCAATGCCATTGGTGTGGGTGCCGTTGCAACCGACAACTGGGCAAACAACATGTTGCCCAAAGTACGAGCCAATCGAGCAGAGCTTCATGATAAAACCGATGAAGAGATTATGACCATCCTTGGCAAAGAAAAAACACCAGTGGGTCATTTTGGCCGCCCAGAAGATATCGCAGCAATTGCAGCCTTTTTACTTTCCAATCGAAATCAGTTTGTCACCGGCCATACCATTGAAGCATCAGGTGGTGCTGACCGCTTTATTTAACACTTGGAGAAGATGAAAGCTAAGCCGAATATGGCATTTATTCAATTCGACTTAGCTTTACCTTGGATAACAACACCATGACTATTATCAATCAGTACGGCCAAGCCATTGGTTATCCCCTGCCTCACTGGTCAGCTTGTTCACGACCACAGAGCATTGTTTTACAGGGGCAATATTGTCGATTGGAACCATTGAATGTTCAAAAACACGCTCAAGATCTGTTTGATGCATACTCAAGTGCGACGGATGAGCGGGATTGGACGTACATGTTCACCGGCCCATTTCATACAATAGAAGAGCTCACTGAACATTTACAACAGATTGAATCGTGTTTAGATCCTAAACGCTACGTCGTCATTGATTCTCAATCAAACAAGGCGGTTGGATCCGTTGCTCTTATGCGTATTGATTCTGCCAATGGAGTAGTTGAA
Organism: Celerinatantimonas sediminis; assembly: GCF_046054195.1. Lineage (NCBI taxonomy): Bacteria > Pseudomonadati > Pseudomonadota > Gammaproteobacteria > Celerinatantimonadaceae > Celerinatantimonas > Celerinatantimonas sediminis. The sequence continues at coordinate 20,977 of NZ_JBEQCS010000024.1, read as the reverse complement.
GTTGGCAATGTTGCTTTTTCTCCAGCTTTGCAAAAAACAATTGCAGCAACTGAAGCTCAATTTCTGCTAATGCGCTATGTCTTTGAACAGCTTCACTATCGCCGCTATGAGTGGAAATGTGACAGCCTTAACGAGCCATCTAAAGCGGCTGCTTTACGACTTGGATTTAGCTTCGAAGGCATCTTTCGCCAAGCCGCCGTCTACAATGGCCGCAGCCGAGATACATCTTGGTATGCGATGATTGATAAAGACTGGCCAATGATACGCGATGCTTTGATAAATTGGCTTGCTCCAAATAATTTCAATCATCAAGGTCAGCAACAACAGTCTCTGAGTGATATCCGAATGGCACAGCAGAGACGTTAAATAAGCTTTAGTCCGTATCACTCATTTAAGCAGTACTGATAAAACGTGGCTATGAACACAGCTATTATCGAACTAGATGAAAACTAGCGACTTTCCAGCATAAACTTGAGCATTAAATCCATCTGATTTTCTAGCATGGCTTTACCATAGTTAACGGCAAAACCGCGCTGTTGTGCTTGTTTAAGCAATGGCGTTAATTGTGGGAAGACGACAATATCGCACACCAATGACGTTGGTTTTAATTTTTCAATTGAAAATGGCAGATGTTGACTATCACCCATTCCAACCGAGGTCGCATTGATAACAACGTCCTGCTCAATGGGTGCAACCTCAGTCGCAATAGCTGTCGTCATCGGGAAATAATGCGTTATTTTTTCGGCTAAAGTTTGGGCCTTATCAAGCGTCCGATTATAGATACTAATAGTTGAAGCCCCATTTGCCGCAAGAGCAAACGCTATTGCTGTCGCCGCGCCTCCAGCACCACACAAAAAGAAACTTTGTCCTTGAACTGAATAGCCCTGTTTTTTCACGCCGGCAACAAAGCCTTCACCATCAAGCATCGTACCGGTCAGAGAGCCATCCATTTCTCTTCTGATTACATTACAAGCGCCAATTCTGTGTGCATCAGGTAATACTCTGTCAAGCAGGGCCACAACCGCCTGCTTATGCGGCATCGTCACAATTGCCCCATAAAAGTTTTTGTACACTCTTAGCGCATGGATAAAATCGGCAAGCCCATTTTGCTCGACATGCATTGGGATCATCAAGGTATCAACAAGTTTTTGCTGCTCAATAGCTGCGTTGGCCATCATTGGTGCTTTTACTTGAGCAATTGGATCACCAATAATACCGAGAACACGCAGTTTGCCACTGACCTGATTTAATGCGTTCATGTAATACCCTTGCTATTTTATCTGCCTGATAACATAGCGGATAGTACGAATAAATCACAGTTTAAAGTACGCTCTATTTCTCTTTGTTAGGCTTTGGGAGCATTTCTTTGACATAGGAGCGCCCCGTAATTTTGCTCATAATAACGACCGCGCAGATATGAATACAAACACAGCCAAAAGTTATATTAACCGCACTTACGTGAATCAATTTAAGCAAGTGATGAGAACCAAATAGGTGTGCTTCTAACAAATATCCAGAGATACCTGTCTCTAGGGGCTGTTGATCTTTGGTGGTTGAATTTTGTTCAAATTAAACGCATTTTGAACGCGGCACAGCCTGCGTAGCTTAATGAGTTAAGCAAGCAGGATGTAACAAAGTTCAGAATGCGTTTAAATGAACCCGCAGGGCAACATCTGAGGCGGACTTATTCAGCGTTAAACGTTCTTTGTGGAGAATAACTACACGGCAGAACATTTGCCTTGCCTAAATCCGCCTCAGATTGCTGCAAAAACAATCACAAAAGACCAACAGCCCCTGGCACCCCACACCACATACACCAGATCATAATCGCACCAGCAGGATTATGCCCTTGGTGCTCATCAGTACGCGTCTGAATAACCTCTAACACATGCTTAATTGCTTTGGGAACCGAAGGCAAAAAAGACGACAATCGTGCTGGAGGCTTTGCAACACATCCCCAAAGCAAGCGCACGACAACAACGCCCACCAGCGTGTAACCAATCCATTGATGAGTAATGCTTCCTGCATGAGTCACAAAATAATTTGCTAAAAAAAGCAGTGCAACAATCCAATGCGTTAGCTTTACAACAATGTCCCAGCGAGTAACGTTATTCATAAAAATCTCTTTATAAAAGCGGATAATAGAAGTGATATAAAGCTAGAGCGATAAGCTTAAGAACTGCTTAATTTAGAAATAAAGGAATTAAAATTTTTGTAAATTACAGCTAATTATCGAAGAGATATAAGTTGGTAACATTAAAACGCAAGTTGTTCTCGTTTACAGCGGATTGCTCTTACTTGAGGCTGACTTTCGTGCTTAAGGTCCCGACTCAAATCAAAATTAGAAGCAATGAATTATGCTAGTTTGGTTTAAAATTCTAACCAAGAGAATGCGATGGATAAGCCAGATATTCGAGAGATAATCAAGAATTTCACATCAATTGAACAAGCTCTCGACTATTTTGAGATTGGTTATGACACGCAATTCATTAACCAGTACCGGACTCAACTTATAAAAAGGTTCAATGGTAACTTAATTGTTGCAAAGCCTGATGACTGGTTTTCGGCCCGTCGAGCTTTGAAAAACGCATATTGCAAAATCCAACGCTCTCGTTTATCCAAAGATACCCGCCAAGCTTGTCACGGTTGTACAACCTGTCAGCGTCGCTAAGGGCTGTATGGTTATTTTCAATTTAAGTATTTGTTCTCATCAACCTCATCAAACTGAGACTCATCTATAAACTTCTCGGCATATCGTTTATAAACACCACTTCTTATCAATAGTTGGAAAATATCTCTATCAAGTTTTTGCTCATCAACCATTGATGAGAGAATATCCAGCGCTTCGCTGAGTGTTTTCGCCTTTTTATATGGCCTATCGGATGCGGTAAGCGCCTCAAAAACATCGGCAACTGCCAAAATGCGCGCTTCAGTTGATAATTGCTCGCCAGTTAATCCTCTAGGGTAGCCTGTTCCGATAAGCGTCTCATGATGCCCACCAGCTATCTCGGGTACCCGAGATAACTCTTTTGGTAAAGGCAAAGACTCAAGCATGCTGATTGTTGCGATAATGTGTTCGTTAATTCGAAAGCGATCTTCAACCGTTAACGTACCGCGCTGAATCGATAAATTATAAACCTCACCTAGATTTGCCGCTAAATCAGGGATCTGCATTTTAATCTCATCGGCCATTTTTTCTTTAGGATGGTGAACCCAGTGTCTTAAATGTTGCGGCTTATCGGCAAGTAGCGGCTCTTCGCAAGGTAATGTCGGACTCTCATAATGAGCCATTTCTTCGACTTCCCAAGGGGACAACCCCAACCGGTCATCAAGATGACGTGTCCAAGTTTGTTCAGCGATTCTGGCAATTCGAGTAAGCTGCTGCTCATCCACCTGCTCACTGCCAATATTGCATTGAGCTATAAAAGCAAAATCACTGAGAATTTGCGCTTGTTTATCTTGCCAAGTTTTTTCTAATTGCAGAGGCTCATCACCATTGGCTAAGCCCTTCCAGTAGGCTATCTCAGCATCTCGCCAAAGCACTTCAAAACGTGTTCTTATCTCATGAATACGGTTATAAATTGTTTCCAGTTTACTGCCTTTATCAATGATGTGTTCCGGCGTCGTAATTTTACCGCAATCATGCAACCAGGCCGCAATCTTAAACTCATACTGCTTATCGCTATCGGTGAAATCAAAATTTTTCAATCCAGGCTGAGAGCTGTGATTGGCGGCATCTGCTAACATAATCGATAATTCAGGAACCCTTGCACAGTGCATACCTGTAAATGGTGATTTATCATCAATAGCCTGAGCGATTAATTGAATAAATGAATCAAGTAATTTCTGCTGCTGCCTTTGATGTCGTACAATAGAGAGCGCCATGTTATACATTGACTGTGAAAGCTCATTAATTTCAGTAATGTGGCTTTTAACTCGATGCAATGATGAAAAATCACGCTCTTTAATTCGTTCATTCTCATCTGATAATTTTTTAACTGGTAGAACGATCATCTGCGAAAAATAAATTAATACAGGCGTGATCAATACCAACAAAGCTAACGTTACAAGCAACGACATATAAATTTTATTCATATATGGCTGCATAATATTAGCTGTCGGCACCATAACCCCAATGTAATTTTTATCACCAGAGCCACTCAGCATCTGATGAACATACACAGTATAAGAAACGTTATCGATAGTAACTCCATCGGTTATACGATTCGGTGAAATAGGAGTAACTTGATGCGCTAATTGGGTAAATATTTTACCTGGAACCACTCCCGAGCGAATAGAGCGTCGCATTTGATCAGGTGCAGTATCATCTAACCATCGAGCTTTAAGGTAATCTTTTTGTCTCGCGCTAACAGATGCAATGGCTTTATCAAGTAGCGCTCTTAACTCAGGTTGATTAGCATGAATTAATAACGATAAACCTTGATTAAAATTGACCGTCTGGATTTTTTTTAACTGGTAAATATGGATCTTATGCAACTGATGAATATGAGTTAAATAGTGTAAGACTTGAGAGGTATCTATCACAGCATCAACACGCTGTTCTTGCAATGCAACGAGGGATCCCATGCTGTTTTGGGTTGTCACGACATGAATTTCAGGATAGTTTTTTTGAATAACCTCACTTAATGCCCACCCTTTGGGAATTGCTACCTTTTTACCTTTTAATTTTGCCAGAGAATTAATATGGCTATTATCTGTTAATATAGCGGCAGCAGTTGATAGCTGAATATAAGAGTGCGTGTAAATCCCCCATTTTTCTCGACTTGGTATATTAAAAAGCGCATTTAAAATATCAATATGATTATTTTTAAATAATTTTGTTAAAGTCTCCCAGTCATAGCCATTTAAAAATTTAATTCTCAATCCTAATTTATCAGCGAGCAGTTGCATAAACTCAACTGAATAACCCTGTGGCACGCCACTACTAGAAAAATCAAAGGGTGGCCAATTCAGCTCATTCGAAACAGTCAATACACCAAGATTTCTAATATATGCTTTTTCTTTTCTCGTTAATGCAATCGGTTTAACATTGAGAACTCTTTGTTGATATTTTATATTAAAAGAATCAGCAATCAAATTACCATTGTTATCAAAAATAAATGTTTTGGCATTTGGATAGGGCCGATAACGCACTAAATAATGACTTAAAGTGTTTAATGGAATATCAGCAGCAATGACATTTTTAGTTCCCGGGATCTTTTTGGCATAAGTGACCCCGGGTAATTGAGTGTTATTAAATAAATAGGGAGCAGTTTTAATCACACCGTCTTTTTTTAAAGCATTTCGATACCAAGGCCGAAGGTTTGCGTAAAAATCACTCGATTTTTCAAGTTGGTGAGTGATTACAAAATCTTTATTGTAGTAGACCCACTTTCTCACGCGCCCATGCGCTGAGTTATAAATACGTACAGAGGCCCATCTATCACTCGCCTTAGCACCAAGCTTTTGACGAGCTATCTGGTTATTTTCTAAATTAATAAGCTCATAAAAATCACCATTCCCATAGCCCATGTACATTGCATAGAGAAATGGCTCTTGGCGCATCGCCTGGGCCATCATCCGGGTGACGTTTGGTAATGATTCTTGCTGATAGGAATGTTCTAGATAAAAATATTGAGAAAGCAGCTGCAGTGATGCGGAACTTCTTGAGTCTAATGTATGAAACTCTTCACTGACACTATCGGCCACATGGCTAAATTGAGCCTTGGCAGCGTCGCGAGCCAGCGACTGACTAAAGTAATATTGTAATCCCAGAGCAACCGCAATAATTAAAACAGATAAGGTAATAAACAAGGTAATAACGGTCACTCTCATACTAAATGCTACATGCTTGTATCGGCGCATCTCAAGCTCTGGTATGAATAGCTAGACAGAGTTTTACTATAGCAGCAGTAATTCATTTAACATATTGATATTTTTCATGAAAAATAATATCAAAGTTGCTCTTTAATCCTTAGCATAGACCTCTCATTAAATGTGGTTTAACCCAAACAAAATAGCGAATAATTCTTTGTTCACCAGTTGTCTTAGCATTTCGCTCCCGATGAGATTGCTAGCAATACCATCTCGACAGCTGAGTCAGTAATGCAAAATCGTTTACCTGTAAAAAATCTGTTTATGATCAAAAGAGTTCGATAGATTGATGTCAAAATAACATCACGTTACGTTATCATCTACTGGTTGGTCATTTCATGCTTGAGTCTATCGAACAATTGTTGCTTAACATATCGCTGATGCTTAGCAAAGACCTCACTAGCGATACAACCTACCAGACACTGATCGATGCAATCAAACAGGTATTTCCATGCGATGCTTGCGCATTATTTATTCTCGATGAGCATCAAGCATTAATTCCTGTTGCCTCCAGTGGCTTACAAAAAGAGCGATTAAGCCAACGTTTTTATCTCGCACAACATCCACGTTTAGAAGCGATATTAAATAGCCGAGAGCCTGTTCGTTTTAGCGCCTCATGTCCGTTACCAGACCCATTTGACGGTTTGCTAGAAAATTCAGAACCTCTTAATATTGTTCACTCATGTATGGGATGCAGTTTATATGTGGAACAGCTGCTAGTTGGAGCGCTCACATTAGATGCGCAAGCAGCTGGGAAATTTGACCAAATTGATGATATTACCGTCCAAACGGTAGCAGCCTTAGCCGCGGCCACCTTGCATAATCGCAGACAATTTGAACGCTTGAGCCGAGCAAATCAACATCAACGCACTATGACTCGCCTTCTGATTAAAAATGAGCATGCCAAAGCTCCACAACTTACGGGGCAGACATTGGTAATGAACGAATTACGTAGCAATGTCGATCTAGTGGCCAACAGCTCGCTGACTGTTCTTATTAGTGGGGAAACAGGCACAGGCAAAGAGCTGGTTGCAAATCGTATTCATGAACGCTCTGCGCGTAACGACCAGCCACTAATTCGAGTGAATTGTGCAGCGCTGCCGGAACAATTAGCTGAAAGCGAGCTATTTGGCCATGTTAAAGGGGCATTTACCGGCGCTATTAACGCCCGAAGTGGCAAATTTGAATTAGCCGATCAAGGCACACTTTTTTTAGATGAAGTGGGCGAATTATCGCTGAATCTGCAAGCGAAGCTGCTTCGCGTTATCCAGCAGGGAGAACTGCAGCGCATCGGTAGTGACGTTGTGAAAATCATAGATGTTCGCCTGATAGCTGCCACCAATCGAGATCTACAACAAGAGGTTGCTGCCGGGCGCTTTCGCAGTGACTTATATCACCGCCTTGCTATATTTCCGGTACATGTTCCCCCATTGAGAGAACGTCTCGATGACCTGCCACTGTTATGTGATGCTTTAATTAAGCGCTTAACGGTGCAGTTTCATTGTCAACCTCTGACCCTTGGCGATGCGGCGCTAAAACAACTTCACAGCTACAGCTGGCCAGGCAATATTCGCGAACTAGAACATATTCTCACTCGCGCAGCTCTTAAGACTTTGGGCCAAGCACAGAGCGTAATACATCGAGGTGTATTAGATTTTCCTCTAAAAGGCAGAGATTCCATGCATCCATCAGTGCAAACCCTCCCTCTCAAAGAAGCGATGCAGTGCTATCAGCGCCAATTAATAGAACGAGCGCTAACTAACAATCACGGTGTATGGGCAAAAGCCGCTCGAGAACTAGGGATGGACCGAGGAAATCTTTATCGTTTAGGGCAAAAACTTGGGCTGACATAAACGGATGCTGAGCAGATTGCTTAGAACTTGGACAAAATTAATCTTAAGCTCTAACACTATAAATTGTGATGTATTTTTATCATCACATGATGTCAAAAGAACATCATTTATGACTCATGAATTATAAAATACAATAATAATCATATAGTTATGATTTGGCACACATTGTGATTATACCTTAGCAAACTAAATCTAAGATAAGGAATAACCTAATGTTTTGTGCCCAATGTGAACAAACTGCCCATACCAGTACCAGTTATGGTTGCGATCACACAACTGGCGTCTGTGGAAAAACAGCTGAAGTTTCAAACCTTCAAGATATTCTCGTGTTTCTCTTAGAAGGATTATCGTTTTGGGCCGATTTAGCCCGGCGATATAACATTGTGAACGACGAAATTGATCAATGGGCTCCCCAAGCTCTATTTGCCACACTGACCAACGTCAACTTTGATCCGATTAGAATTCTACAATTAGCTCAACAAGCACAGAGCTATCGCGATCAATTGGCAAACCTAGTTGAAAAAAGCGCATTGGCACATGCGCTCCCTCTTCCTCCAATGACCAAAGCGGCGTATTTTCAGCTTCCTAACAACTATCCAGCAATCGTCAATATTGCAGAACAAACGGCCGTGAATCGCGAACAAAATCAGATAAGTGCTGATACTCTAGGTTTGAGATTACTGTGTCTGTATGGATTAAAGGGAGCTGCAGCCTACATGGAACATGCGCGTGTTCTGGGACAGACCGACACCGCAGTTTATACTCAATACCATCAGATAATGGGATTTCTCGGCAGTGATTGTCGCGATGACCAACAGCTGTTAAACACAGCAATGCAAATAGGCCAGTTAAACTATCAAGTTATGGCTATGTTAGATGCTGGCGAAACCGCAAGTTTCGGTCATCCGCAACCATCCAGAGTCAATACGAATCCGATTGCTGGGAAATGTATTCTAGTATCTGGCCACGACATGTGTGACCTTAAAACCATATTAGAGCAGACTCAAGATCTTGGGATCAATGTTTATACAAACGGTGAGTTACTTCCTGCCCATGCGTACCCTGAGCTAAAAAAATTTCCGCATTTGGTTGGTAACTACGGGAGTGCTTGGCAAAACCAGCAAAGAGAATTTGCTAAGTTTCCTGGAGCTATCGTTATGACATCCAATTGCCTGATTGACCCAAATGTTGGCCAATATGCAGACCGATTATTTACCCGCAATATTGTAGGTTGGCCCGGAGTGCAACATTTAACCGGAGATGATTTTAGTGACGTAATTGAATGCGCGCTCGCCCAATCTGGTTTTACTGATACGCAAGCAGAACAGCAGATAACCATTGGCTTTGGCCATCAAAGTCTGATGAACGCAGCTCCGGCGGTTATTGAACAAGTTAAATCCGGTAATATTAGCCACTTTTTCTTAATTGGTGGCTGTGACGGCGCAAAAACACAACGACGCTATTACACTGATTTTGCGCAACAAGTCCCTGATAACGCACTTATTTTAACATTAGGCTGTGGTAAATATCGCTTTAATAAACAAAACTTCGGAGAGATTTCTGGGATACCCCGGCTGTTAGATGTTGGTCAATGCAACGATGCTTATTCTGCTATTCAACTTGTGCTGGCACTGGCCGATAGCTTTGAATGCGGCATCAATGAACTGCCATTAACATTAGTGCTCTCATGGTTTGAACAAAAAGCTATTGTAATCCTTTTAACATTGTTATCACTTGGAGTAAGAGGAATTTATACCGGTCCAACAGCGCCAGCTTTTTTAACCGAGAATTTACTGAACACACTTAAAGAACAATTTGATTTGCGATTAACTAGCGACGCAAAATCCGATCTGAGCGAAATTCTGACAGCTTAAAATTCATACCTAACTGATGTGTCTCTGTAATACAAAATGAGACACATCAGCTTAATTGAGCAATTATTTAGCTAATGCTTCGTCTAATGCTTTGCTAAGGATTGGATGATCGGGAGTCATATCTGGAGCAAAATGACCAACCACTTCGCCATCTTTACTTACTAGGAATTTTTCGAAGTTCCACAGAATGTTGCCCTCTTTGACTTCGAAACCATAACCTTTAAGCAAATCAACAAACTCGCTGTCTGGTGCTGTCGTACGCTCTGGGATTGCGGAGTACAGCGCTTGATATAATGGATGGCGATCTGGTCCATTGACTTCTAATTTGCTGAACATCGAAAAGGTTACGCCATAGTTTTTAGTGCAGAATGATTTAATTTCTGCTTCTTGGCCCGGTTCCTGTGCTCCAAATTGATTACATGGGAAACCTAAAATTTCCAAGCCTTCACCTTTGCGCGCTTCATACAGTTTTTCCAGCGCCTCATACTGCGGTGTTAAACCACATTCCGATGCAGTGTTGACGATTAAGAGTGTTTTACCTTTATATTCAGAAAGTTTCAGTGGTTTACCATCAATAGTAACCACTTCAATATCGTAAATTGAACTCATAGCTAGTCCCTCGTGTTTTTGTTATTTCATTATGGTGAATAGACGGATGAATACCAATAAGATATCGCGCAATTTAATTGTGTGCAATTTTGAAATGAAAATTTTTACACAAATAATCTAACTTGTGAATTTCATCGCAAAGATAAACGAAGATTTTTGGGCCCAAATACGCCCAAGCGATTATTTTAAAGTCTTGATGACTTTCTCACACAACTCTTTGAGCATTGTGAGTTCTTCAACTTCTAGATTCATTTTGCAGAACATTGCATTGGGGATAGATAAAGCTCTTTGCTTAAGAGCCACGCCTTCATTGGTCAGAAACAGCTCTTTAACTCGCTCATCAACTTGGCTGATGCGACGCTCGACCAACTTCTTGGCTTCCAGACGTTTCAACAATGGTGTTAAAGTTCCTGAATCTAAATGCAGCTTTTCACCCAGCGTTTTGACATTGATGCCGTTGGATTGCCAGAGCACCATCATTACCAAGTATTGAACATAAGTTAAATCTAACTCAGTCAGCAAAGGTCGATAGGCGCGCACGATAGCATTTGCTGCGCTGTAAAGTGGAAAACAAACCTGTTTATCAAGCAACAAGTCTTCATCTTTGATTGCACTGGTCGCTTGTTCGCTGGTCACTTTACACGGATTCATGGGCAATACCTCAATTCCACACATAATAGTTTGTCCATTGCAATTATAAAGCGATCAATAGAATCGAACAATTATATTGCACACAATAAAATTGCTTTAATGGTCGCATTTCGCTATTCTTTAAAACACAAGGTGATGGTGTTCCACCTTATCCAAACCGTCGTTTAACAACGAATGATGGCGCCTGATTTTATCTTTAATCAGATCTATCAGGTATCTTTATGCAAAAAAACAACGCTTTTTCAGCTTCTTCCATCAATTCTAACGAATCTCTTATTTATGTCTTTGGGCATAAAAATCCCGACAGTGACAGCATATGCAGTGCCCTCGTTGTGGCCGACTGGCTCAATCAACAAGGTCACCATGCACAAGCTTTTCGCCAAGGAGAACTAACGCCTGAGACTCGCTATATTCTTAAATCAGCGAGCATTGAGCAGCCATCCCTGCTTGAAGATTCACTAAAAGATCAAAAAGTCTGGTTAGTTGATTTTACCGATGCAGAACAGGGCCCAAAAACCTTACTAGATAGCAATATTATTGGCGTTATCGATCATCACAGGCTCGGAACTGTCGTCACCAAAAACCCACCGAATGTCTGGATTCGCCCGCTCGGATGCAGTGCGACCATCGTTTGGCAAGTAATGACTCAAGAAAGCGCAATGGTGTTAACAAAAGCGCAAGCAACATTGCTGCTTGGCGCGATATTATCCGATACTGTTGCCCTAACAGGCCCAACGACAACCGAGTTTGATAAAACAGCGGTTGCTGAGCTTACCAAAATTGCCAAGCTGGATTACCAACAATTTGTCAAAGGCTTGCTCAAAGCCAAAACAGATATTGCCGGGCAAAGTGCCGACAGACTGTTGCATCGAGATGCAAAAAATTATCAGATTGCAGGCAAAGCTATTTTGTTAGCCCAGATTGAAATGCAGGACTTAGCTGATATAGCGCCCATACTGCCAGAGCTATTAGCGCTCATGAAAGAAGAGTGTTTGGCAAATAAATTAGATATGGTGGTGCTGATGCTCACTGATATCAGCAAGCACAACTCAGTTTTACATTTCTTCGATCCGCAAAAAGCTGACCAAGAACCTATCACTCTTGCCGGAGTTACGAGCCGCAAAAAAGAAGTGATTCCATGGCTGACTGACCGATTACAAGCAATGTCCGTATCTTAGTTTCACATAGGTAATAGTTAAGAGCAGATAAACTGATGTAACCTGTTGCCAAAGCCCTTCTAAGCAACAGGCTCTCGATGATTGACGCCAGATCAAATATTCACACTTAAGCTCAGGATTTAATGACTTTAATCTATTGATCTTCGAGGTGCTAAGGTCTATGATTCTTCAACGTTTTTTATGTCTGATTGAACAAAGCCTTTGTGATTAGACTTTGGGACGCTTGCCCCGCTCGTTCATCATACTTAAAGGAATATTTGTACCTTATTTAGGGAAATGATGACTCAACAGCCTTAAGCTGCATCTATCCTAACCTCAGTTCGTATTCCTAAAAACAAACATCTAAGTAGTGCCGATTTAGCTCAGTCGGTAGAGCAACGCATTCGTAATGCGTAGGTCATCAGTTCGATTCTGATAATCGGCACCATTTTTCAATGAAAATTATCTTAACTGTTCTATCCCTGATTTTTTTCTAAAAGGTTACGCATTACATTCTACGACCGTGTGTTATTCACCACGTATCGCCTTAACAATCGTCTCATCTACCACTCACTCTATATTTTTCATGACTAAAACTAAGCAGGTCTGGCTATAGCAGAACTGACGTCCAACTGAGTTGCGCTTTAGCAACTGCATGCAACAATTCGACGACTACTGGAAAGTCTCAGGGATCACAGTTTTTCGTCAGTAGCAGCTTTGTCCAAGTTTATTAGCATGTAAATTAACTCTTATTTTATCAAGTTAATATATCTTAACTACGAAACAAATAGTACTTACAGTGGTTACTAAGTAGGCAATTAATATTGTTAACTTCTTAATAAATTTCTCAAAAATAATTTATGAAAGTTAACTTTTAATTATATGAGGGTCTTAGCATGCACACGGATATTGAATCAAATATTCCTATTGAAAATAATAATGATGCAGATGAAATCACCTGGGTTAAAGAAATAACCGATGGAAAACAACCTAAAGCTCCCTTATATGTGGGGATAGCTGCTGGGTTAGGAGCTCTCTTTTGGCTTGGGCCATTCATGGGATTAAATTCTGTTTTAAATCCCGCCAAACTAAGCCATATTATAGGAAGTGGTTCGGCTGTAAATAACTTTTTAGCACTGCTTGGAACTCTCGGTGCGATAACCTCTACCATCACCACGATTATCATTGGCGCACTATCAGACCTAACCCGTTCTCGCTGGGGAAGACGTACGCCTTGGATGCTTGCTGGGTCAGTTCTAACTGCTGCTGTCATATTTTTTCTTGGAAGAATAAATGATAGTAGTCATTTAACAATGTTTATTGTTTTATGGTGTTTACTACAAACCTTTATTAACTTTATTGTCGCCCCTTTAATTGCGGCTATTGCTGATAAAACAGCACCTAAACATAGAGGCGTTATATCTTCAATCTATGCAGCGGGATTTATCCTAGGTGAATATGGTGGGCCTGTCGTAGGAGGATATTTTTTAAGTGCATCCAATCCATCTCTCATTGATATGGGGTACAACGTTATGGCTATATTTATGTTGATATCTGGGCCTATTGCGGCTGTTATTTTGCGCGAAAAATCAAGCCTATGCATGCCAAAACAAAAAAAATTAGACTGGGAATTTTTTGTCAAATATTTTATTTTCCCAATTAAAGGTTCACGAGACTTCTATCTCGCACTTTTTGGTAAAATGATGATCTGCATTACCATTACGGCTTTTAGTGTTTACCAGCTATTCTTCTTAACTTCTGGAATGAGCCTTAATGAAACCGTGTCTGGCAAATACATTTCATTGATGGGAATAGCCACTATTATCACCGCCTTCATTTTCTCTCCTATTTCAGGGCCTATAGCAGACAAACTTAAAACTCGCAAAAAACCTGTTGTATTATCAGCCATCTTAATAGCTATTGGGACTATTCTCCCCTACTTCTATGCAGAACCTACATCTATGATTTGGTATGGAATTATTTCAGGAATTGGCTCAGGAATATTCTTCTCAGTAGACCAAGCTCTCAACTTAGAAGTACTGCCTAATAATGAGAATGCAGCCAAAGATCTAGGAATATTAAATTTAGCAAATACTGGAGCTCAAATCCTTGGTCCAGTACTAGGAGCTGTATTATTCGAAATGTTTGGTCACCACTATTTAAGTATTTTACCATCCCTCGCTGCAATTTCATTATTTGGTGGCATTTTGGTAATGATGATAAAAAGCGTTAAATAAAGGAGTTTTCATGTCTAAGTTATTATATGGTGTCGCTTATTATGATGAGTATATATCTGAAGAACGACTAGATAAAGATATTGAAATGATGAAAAAGGCAAACATCAATGTTGTAAGAATTGCCGAATCCACTTGGAGTACATTGGAACCAGAAGAAGGTGTGTTTAATTTTCATCATATTGATCGAGTGTTAGACGCAATGCATGATGCAGGGATTGGTGTCATTATCGGAACTCCGACATATGCTATTCCTCATTGGCTAGCTAAAAAGTTTCCAGACATTCTTGTGACAACACCTGATGGTCAGGAAACTTATGGTCACCGGCAAATCATGGATATTATGAATCCAGATTTTTTACACCATGCCAAAATTGTAATTAATTCATTACTTAAACACATTCATTTACACCCTGCTATCATTGGCTACCAAGTGGATAACGAAACCAAACATTATAATAATGTTGGAAAATATATAAAAAGCGCCTTTAAAAATTATTTACAAGAAAAATTCCAAGACTTGGACGAACTTAATAATACATTTGGCTTAAACTATTGGAGCAATCGAATTTGTAGTTGGGATGATATCCCTCCAATTGAAGGCACAATAAACGCTAGTTTAGGCAATGAGTTTGCAAGATTTCGTCGCGAAGTAGTAAAGGATTACCTTGATTGGCAAGTTGCGCTAGTTAAAAACTACTCGAATAGTCACCAATTCGTAACACAAAACTTTGACCTAGAATGGCGCGGTTATTCCTTTGGTTTACAGCCAGCCGTTGACCATTTTGCCGCCGCAGAAAAAATGGATGTTACAGGCATCGATATTTATCATCCGAGTCAAGATAAATTGACTGGTCGGGAAATCTCCTTTGGTGGGGACATGGCCAGAAGCACCAAGAAAGGGGAAAACTACTTAGTATTAGAAACTCAAGCCCAAGGATTTGCTAAATGGACGCCTTTTCCTGGACAACTGAGACTGCAAGCTTTTAGTCATATAGCAAGTGGTGCAAAGATGGTCGCCTACTGGCATTGGCATTCCATTCACAATTCTTATGAAACATACTGGAAAGGGCTTTTAAGCCATGATTTTTCTGAAAATTCAACTTACTTAGAGTCTACTCAGATTGGAAAAGAATTTAGTGAGCTATCACATCAATTAGAGTCATTACGAGTCGATAACGATGTCGCAATTTATGTCAGTAATGATTCATTAGAGGCTTTAAGCTGGTTCCCCCCTGATGAGCCACAACTAAATATCAAAGAGAAACGCAATTATATTTATAATGATATTTTGCGTACTTTTTACGACAGTCTCTATGATCAGAATATATCAGTTGATTTTATCAATCATCTGGATAGTAATGATTGTAAGTATAAGGTACTTATTATTCCAGCGTTATATGCCATATCAACTGAGCAACTTGAACAAATAAATAAATTTGTTCATCAAGGAGGTCGAATCATTGTTGGATTTAAATCTGGCTTTTGTGATGAAAATATACAAGTAAGAAGTACCACACAACCAGCCATATTATCTCAATCATGCCAAGTATCCTACTCTCAGTTTGTGATTCCAACTGAGAACACTCAATTAGAATCAACAACTTCAGATATTAAGTGTTGTGATGAATCACCTAAATTATGGATGGAATTATTAACTTCATTATCTGCCGATAATGAAATACTGTTAAAATACAAACATAAATACTGGGATAAATATGCAGCAGCTACTTTATCAAAGTTTGGTAGTGGCCAAGCTCTATATTTGGGATGTTTACCTTCAAAAGAGCTCTTTTATCAACTTTTCACTTATTTAGTAAAAGGTTTACCATTAAGATCAAATCAATCTTCGAGTGAATTCCCCATAATAGTAAAAAGTTTAATAAATAAAAATGGAAATAATATTCAGTTTGTTTTCAATTATTCAAATAATACAGTGAAATTTCATGTTGACTCTAAGAAAAAAGATGTTATAACTAGCAGTTATTATGACAGTGGTTCCCAACTACTTATTCAGCCATGGGATCTTAAGATCCTAACAGATTGATATTAATACCAATGGACGTAGATGTGTTATGCCTATTATATTTGATAGTTTTCTTGTTGCCGGATTAACAAGTATTGCTAAAGGAAATCATTTAGACAAACGCATCTACCGTCCAAATGGAATGAAAGGCTTCATTATTAACTTAACGATCGATGGTAGTGGTACGATCATTACTGAAAATCAGTCTTTTGATTGTGAAAAAGGAGACCTTTTATTATTTCCTCCTAACGTAATTCACAACTACACACGCTCTAAGAAAAGTGATACATGGGAGCATTATTGGATCTATTTCTTCCCTCGTTCTTATTGGTTAAATTGGCTCACATGGGAAAATACCATTGATAACATAGGACTTATAAAAATAATTGACAAAGATAATTATAATCAATTATATACTCTTTTCAACGAAACAAACACTCACTTTTCTAAAAGTACAGTTATGTCTGAAGCTTTAGCAATGAACTCTTTAGAACGGATTATTATTGCTTCTGTTTATTGTCAAAATAAATTTTCAGACACCCCCAAAGATCCTCGAATAAAAGAAGTATGTGATTACCTTGAATCCAATATTGATAGTAATCATACAATTGAAGAAATAGCATCACAGGTATTTCTCTCTTCATCAAGGTTATCTCATTTGTTTAAGGAGGAAATGGGCCAATCAATGAAAGAATGGCGCGAGTCACAACGTATTACTAAAGCAAAAATGCTACTGCAAACATCATCCATTTCAATTACCGACATTGCAGTTTCAATTGGTTATACTGATATTAGTTACTTCTCTCGTATGTTTAAAAAACATTGTGGTTTTTCACCAAGAACATATCGTAAAAATTATTTGATGCCCTCGAATAAGAAATAATTGACATATATCAATTAAATAATTAAAACAATGATTGACTCTCCCTTAACTGTAACGATTAACTTACCGTTATCTGGCACTTAATATATGCGTTATGAAGCGAATTTTAATTGTTTTAGGTTTATTACTGATATGGGTATTACCTGTGCAAGCCCAAGGGCATCCTCAGCCCACCTGGTCGGCGCAATGCGTTATTGGGCACAGCACCAATAAATCTCTCTATCAGTCAAAAGAACTTACGACACCACTTTCGCTTGCATGTTCAAGTTGCCAGCCTATTGTGATCCAAACCGATATAATTAAACAAAGCAGTACAAAATCTTCACTTTTTCACGGCTATGACCAACAGTTAATCTGCGCATTTGTTGTTCCTGATGACCCCGTCCCTATCCAATCAATTCGACATAACGTTTGATAAAAATCTTTTGCAATACAAACACATTCATACAGCGAACATTTAATATAGGCCGTATACAAAGTCCTGCCTATGAGAATTTTAGCTGAACATTAGTCGTTAATATTTGGATAGAATAATGGTAAAAAAATTTCTTATTTCAGCAATTATCTTTGCTTTTAGCGCCCCAATTTGGGCCAAGCCAACCGTAGAACTCTACCGCTCTGAAAACTGCGCTTGCTGTTTAAGGTGGTCAAAAATCATGACGCAACAAGGTTTTCAGGTCAAAGATCACCTAGTTGATGATATGGAGCAAATCAAGGCGCAATATCACATACCTAAAGCACTTGAGTCTTGTCATACTGCGATAATAGACGGATATATCTTCGAGGGACATGTCCCTACAGCCGATATCCATAAGTTACTCAAAGAAAGGCCGAACGATATTCGCGCTCTAGCCGTAAAGGGTATGCCCGCTCAAGCACCGGGAATGGGGGATCCAAATCAACCGCCAAAAGATATTCAGGTGATGGCGATTCACTCAACTGGTCCAGCGACCCTCTATCACAGCTATTGATAATGATATGGCAAAGTTTGCTCCGCTTTTAAAACAAACTAAGCTTTAGCATCAAAAAAGGCCTGACTTTGATTAAATATCAAATCAGGCCTTACAAACTACTTCATTTAGTTAAACGGCAATATGAACCTTTCAAAGAACGAGCATCTGCCTCTGAGCCAAGCCCTTACAACCCCAGCGAAAGAGTGCTTTATATCCATAATTCGTTTGCTTAGGGACCTTTTTGAGCATTTCCAAGATTGGGTAGGCAGAATATATGCTCTAACGCATCACGATTTTCAATTAGATGGGAAATGTCGATATAACCTAATGAATAATATGTATTAATCTATTGAAACGCATGAGTTAAGTTAACACATTCTAAGTCACTCAATGAATAACCAACTCACTTTAGATATGGGATCTATTGAATTTTTCATTCGAAAAGTCACATAAAAGTTAAAAATTTTCAATAAATTTTCTTATCCATGACTCTCATAAAACCCATTGATTTATAAGCTGTTCTAGTTGTTTATCAATAAAATTTTAGGACAGTTTTACTATAAAATAACAACTGCTCAACTTGTCGAATGACAAATCTTGTTCAACAATTAATTTACGCTTTCACCCAATTTGTGGCGCAGTAACCCATCGTGAATCCTCACCTAAGTTGTGCCCCCCATATGTAGTAATACTAAAAAATCATGTTGTTCTTCCGATACGCTTAATTATGCCTTCAGGCTAACGTCTGAGTACTAAGTGTGATTCGGTCGAATGAAAAGGAGCTTCATAAATGATAAATATTTCACTGCGTAGCAAAATATTGTTAGTAAGTATGGCGGCAGTTATCGTCACGACTGTCTACTTAGTCACCGAGAACACTCTATCAGCAACTCAGCAGCTTAAAAAATCACTTTTACAAGACTCTCAACACTTGGCTGGCGCCTATGGACGCAGCGTCAGTGACTGGTTGCAAAGCCGCGAGGTTATCTTGAAATCACTCGCCACGGCCATTGAAAAAACGCCACCTGAAAAAGCGTCTCCCTACCCGGCTATCGCTCAAGCATATCGCAGTGGTAATTTTTCTTTGACCTATTATGGGAATGAAAATGGCCAGATGTTTCGCCAAGATCCAGAAATGGATAAGCATCGGCTTAACTACGACCCTCGTCAGAAAAGCTGGTATAAACAGGCTAAGGCGGCAGGTGAACCAACGATTATTGGGCCACTGGTTAGTTCGACGACCAAACAGCTGGGTGTCATTGTCACCTATCCAGTTCGCGACAATGACAAACAGATTACCGGGATTATCGGTGCTAATTTAACTCTAGAACAGCTATCAACCCAAATTGCATCGCTAAAAATTCCAGGTTCCGGCAAAGCAATGTTAGTTAGTCAAGACGGCAATATCATTGCCTATCCTGACCCTAAAATGGTCAATCACAAGGCAACTGAAGTCGATGATTATTTTACTTATCAAAATCTAACTACGTTGGCTCAACGAGATGTTTTAGCTGATGAGAACATTGCTGGCACGCAACGGTTTGTGTTTGGCCTTAAGGTGCCCAATACACAATGGCTGTTAGTCTTTTATATGGACAAGCACCAATTAATGGCACCTATTTATAAATCGATGATCGAGCAAATTATTATTGCCGGTATTTTAGTCATTATCTTCACATTGCTATTGTTCTTTGGTTTTAAATTAGTCTTCAAAGATTTAGAACGCGTCTCTGGAGCCCTTGCTGAAATTGCTCAAGGTAAGGGCGATCTGACGAGCCGCATCAGTATTAAAAACGAGAACAACGAAATTGGTCAACTTGCTGTGGGATTTAACCAGTTTGTCACCCATATGCATGGCGTTGTGACTCGCCTGGCTCAATTAGCCGATCGACTGCGTAGTGAGGCTTTGGCAATTAATGATTCATCTATTGAGCGAGCACAACGCGTTAGCGCGCAGCAACAAGAGATAGAACAAATTGCCGCAGCAGTTACGCAAATGAACAGTGCAACTGCAGAAATTGCTAATAATGCAGAAACAACTGCACAAGCAGCCAACCATTCGGTTGAAATGGGTCAGCAGGGCCGACAACAAGTGCAGCAAAGCCGCGCATCGACAGAACATCTTGCGCAACAGGTTGAAAATGCCACTGGCTTTATCGGCGAGTTAAGTGCGCATGCGAAGGGGATCAGCACTATTTTGGAAACCATTACCAACATTGCCGAACAAACCAACCTATTAGCACTTAATGCGGCGATTGAAGCGGCTCGAGCAGGTGAACATGGTCGAGGCTTTGCGGTGGTCGCCGATGAAGTTAGGGCCCTTTCTTTGCAAACGCAAAAATCAGCGGTTGAGATTAAAACCATGATCGATAAATTACAAACCTCAACTGAACAAGCCGTTGGGGTCATGAACAACAGTCAAAAAATTGCTCAGACCAGTGTGAATGATGCCAGCACTGCAGCACAAAGCCTGCAGGTGATTGCCAATTCAATTGAGCAGATCTCCGACATGTCGAGCCAAATCGCAACCGCTGCTGAGGAACAAACTTCAGTTACAGAAGAAATTAGCCGTAATAGTGAAACCATTCGCGTGGTAGCCACAGAGCTTGCCAATGAAAGTGAAAACGAAGCCCAACAAGTGAGTCGCTTAAACGATGTCGCCGATTCGATTCGCGAAGAAGTCGGTCGATTTAAGATTTAACGAGTACACGCTTTTTGCCTGATTCAAAAGGGCTAATAGCCATTAGCCCTTTTGCTAGCTCTTTATTTATTCAACTGCTTTGTAAACTAGAGCGTGTTGATCTTTGTTGTACATATATTAGTCAACCCACATAGGTAGCCACATAAGAGAAAATGCCAGAGC
>NZ_JBEQCS010000023.1:0-56192 GCF_046054195.1 Celerinatantimonas sediminis | reverse complement strand
TATGGGTCGTTAGCTCAGTTGGTAGAGCAGTTGACTTTTAATCAATTGGTCGCAGGTTCGAATCCTGCACGACCCACCATCACCGATATCTTTTAGGGCTGTTAGCTCAGTTGGTAGAGCAGTTGACTTTTAATCAATTGGTCGCAGGTTCGAATCCTGCACAGCCCACCATCATTTATGGGTCGTTAGCTCAGTTGGTAGAGCAGTTGACTTTTAATCAATTGGTCGCAGGTTCGAATCCTGCACGACCCACCATATATTTAGCTTCCTAAACAAAACTCCTGTTCAATTTAAATATTGCTCCTTAAGCACATCTGTTGTTGGATTGCCCCTTGTCGTTTGCTTAATTCAATATGACTCTAGTTATTAAATGCATTTTAATACTTAGCTGCTATTGGTTTTAATTTACACCTAATGCTGAAGTTTATTGGCAAAAACAAACGCGGTGCTATGATTATCGCTTCTCCGTCTAGATTGTGCCTGAGCCAACGTATGGGGACGGACACGCTGTAAAAAGACTTAGGCATATTTGTCGATAAGGTCAACACATGAGTCAACAGACAACCGGGTGTGATGCGCCATTTGGTACATTATTGGGTTATGCACCTGGCGGGGTAGCTATTTATTCTTCTAACTACAGCAGCTTAGATCCGCAAAATTTTCCCGATGATATGCACTTTCGCAGTTATATCGGTAGTGAATATATGGGCCATAAATGGCAATGCGTTGAGTTTGCTCGGCGCTTTTTGTTTTTAAACTATGGCATGGTTTTTACCGATGTTGGCATGGCATACGAGATTTTCTCGCTGCGGTTTTTACGCCAAGTGGTCAACGATAATTTATTACCGTTGCAGGCGGTTGCCAATGGCTCGACAAGAGCACCTGTTGTCGGAGGGTTATTAATCTGGCAAAAAGGTGGGGAATTTAAACGCACCGGCCATGTTGCAGTCATTACGCAGTTACTTAAAGACAAAGTTCGTATTGCTGAACAAAATGTCCTCCATCATGTTTTGCCTGCAGGCCAGCAGTGGACTCGTGAGTTGCCACTACATATCGAAAATGGTCATTACACGCTACAAGATACCTTCAGTGATACGACTATTCTGGGTTGGATGATCCAAACAGATAATGCACTTGGAACACTTAAACAGCCGTCTGTTGCGCCTGAACAACTTGCCATGCATTGTGCTCATTTTGAGCGCAACGATCAGTTTCAGGGGCATTGGCTTGATGAGCATGAACCAGTGCAAAAAGCCTATATTGCGGCAAATGGCTATACCATCAATCAAGATCCTTATCGTTATTTTACGATAACCGAAGATGCCCACCAAGAGCTTGTCAAAGCTACCAATGAACTTCACTTAATGTATCTGCATGCAACTGATACCGTCTTAAAAGATGACAGTCTGCTGGAGCTATTTGATATCCCGAAAATTCTTTGGCCTCGATTACGAATGTCATGGCAGCAGCGTCGCCACCATATGATCACCGGGCGATTGGACTTTTGTATGGATGAACGTGGGCTCAAAGTCTATGAGTACAATGCTGATTCCGCATCTTGTCATACTGAAGGGGGGCTTATTTTACCGCAATGGGCAAACACCGGTTATGGCCAAAATCCATTGGGTTATGTGCCATCAGAGGGGTTACTTGAAGAGCTTACTGGAGCGTGGAAACACAGTGATGCACGAGAATTTGTACACATTATGCTCGATGATGATGATGAAGAACGCTATCACGCTTTGTTTATGCAAAAAGCGCTGCATGATGCTGGCTTTGAAAGCAAGCTCGTCGTTGGGCTTGCGTCTTTAGGTTGGAATAGCACAGGTGAGCTAATTGATGATGAAGGGCGATTGGTTAACTGTGTTTGGAAAACGTGGGCCTGGGAAAGCGCAATTGAGCAAATTCGTGAAGTGAGTGAAACTGAGTATGCTGCAGTGCCGATCCGCACTGGGCATCCGCAAAATGAAGTTCGTTTAATTGATGTGCTGATGCGTCCCGAAGTCTTAGTTTTTGAACCGTTATGGACAGTAATTCCAGGCAACAAAGCAATTTTGCCCGTTTTGTGGTCATTGTTTCCAAACCATCGTTATTTACTCGATACCGATTTTAAAGTGAATGAAAGCCTGGCCAAAACTGGTTATGCCGTAAAACCTATTTCGGGCCGCTGCGGAAATAATATCGATTTAATCAGCGCTAAAGATGAAGTGCTCGATAAAACCAGTGGTCAGTTTGTGGATCGCACGAATGTCTATCAACAACTTTGGTGCCTGCCCAATGTTGCGGGGAAATATCTGCAAGTTTGCACATTTACTGTCGGAGGCAGTTATGGCGGCGCGTGCTTGCGTGGCGATGAAGGACTAGTTATTCATAAAGAAAGTGACATTGAGCCATTAATCGTTAGCCATTCACACTAAACCTGCTCATTTAATCACTCTCAAAGCAGGCATTACGTCTGCTTTGAGAGCGTTCTACTTAACGTGAAAAACCCGTGAGTTTTAATTTAAGCGCCAACCGATTGCTCTGTTGCTAATACCTGATAAGCGATTTGTGCGAGCATGCTCGCCGCTATGGGTAGCAATTGATCGGGGTAGTCGTAATCAACATGGTGCAATGGGCTTAAGTTTTCACCGGAGCCTATGCCGAATAATGCACCGGGCCAATGAGCAATCAAAGAGCCAAAATCTTCACCCCATTTAAAAGGGTGCTCGGGAACGATAGAGTCCAAATTCAATGCATTGGCACTGCGTTGAATTATCTCTACCGCTGCGGGGTGATTATTGCATCCGGTAAAAGATTCAAGCCATTGAAAGTCATAATCAAGATGCTCTGATGAGCAAATCTCAATAAGCTTTTTCTCTAGCTGTTTTGCAACAATCTTCATTTGCTGGTTTTGCCAACAACGAATCGTGAAATCAACGCGGCCATCGCCGGGCATTGTTCCATAGGCTGGTTCGCCCATCTGAATACAGATTGGTGTTACTAGCGTAAAATCTCTCTGAGAGAGGTCTGTACAATTAAGCGTTTGCGCAAATTCGATGAGCTGCGCTATCGCATTGGCCGGACAAATGCCGGACTCAGGTTCTGCTGCATGTGCTGTGCGTCCTGTGAGTTGTATATTCAGGCTTTGCACGGCCGCTGTCATTGCCTGTTCTTTTAAGATAATTTGGCCAATCGGCTGTGCCGGAATATTATGATAGGCAAATGCAAAATCAAACTTAAGTCCCAGAGCGCGCATATCTTCAAGTGCCAGAGGCGCTCCTTCACCTGTTTCTTCAGCGCTTTGAAATAGTAGATAAACTTTGCCATTTGATATTGGCGTTTGAGCTAACAGATGAGCGCAACCAAGCAGTGATGTTGCATGACCATCATGACCACACAAGTGGCTCACTCCTGGTGTTTGGGAGCAATAATCGTGTTGATTGTGTTCTTGAATTGGCAGAGCATCCATATCTGCACGAAGCAAGAGCGTTGCTCCTATCTGGTGGCTATCCATGCAACATAACAAAGAGCCAGAGGGTAATAATTGCGTGGTAAAGGCGTTAAGTTTTGCCAACTCTTGAGTCAAATACTCTCGCGTTTTATGCTCGGCGCCAGAAAGTTCCGCTATTTTGTGTAGTTGATGGCGAATCGAAGGTAAGTCTGCAGCAATTTTTAGTGGCGCAAGAGCGTTCATAAAGCCGTTTGTGTTTGTTTTGTTTAATTTTTATCATTGAATAATTCACATCAAGATGCAATAGCTCGATATCATAGCTGCTGGTTTTCAAGCTCACGAACCGATATGGTATTGAGCATTAGTGCAATTATATTTGTTAGCAGGCCAAAGCATGAGCGCAAAGCAATTTCAGTTATCAGATATGCTCATTAGTGAGCATCAAGTTAGTGTCCCTTTAGATTGGCGCCATCCTGAGCAGAGTCCAACTATCGAAGTTTATTATCGGGAGGTGGTTAATGCCGCGCGCGCTGGCGAAAATCTGCCTCTTCTGTTGTTTTTGCAAGGAGGGCCGGGCGGCAAAGCACCAAGGCCACAGCCCGGTAACCCGTGCTGGTTAACTCAAGCACTAGAAACTTATCGCGTTATTTTGCTCGACCAACGAGGGACCGGACGTAGTAGCCGTATTGACGCGGCTTTAATGGCGCAAAAAACCGCCGAACAAGGACGTGATTATCTTCTTAACTTTCGTGCAGATAGTATTGTCAAAGATTGCGAATATATCCGTAAGTGCCGTTATCAATCTCAACAGTTTTATACGTTAGGGCAAAGCTATGGTGGCTTTATCACCTTAAGTTACCTCTCTTATGCCCCGCAAGCATTAGCCGGATGTTTTGTCGCAGGTGGCCTAGCCGGGATTGATGCCAGTGCTGAGCAAATTTATCAGCTAACCTATCAATCTGTTTGGGATAAAACCGAGCTTTTTTATCAGCGTTATCCCGATGCTCGTGCACGGTTAGCTCAAATTGGCGAGTGCCTTGCTAATGAAAATGTATATATGCCGGATGGCGAGCGGCTAACGCCTGAGCGGTTTCAGTCTTTAGGTATTTTGTTTGGCACAGGTGGCGGCATGCAAACGCTTTATTATCTCATTGATGAAGCATTCTTAGAGCATGATCGGCAGGCATTATCTGATACGTTTTTAGCGCAGGTTATGATGTTGGTAAACTATTGGGATAACCCACTGTACGCCGTTATGCAAGAGAGTATTTATGGACAAGGGCAACAGGCTACCAACTGGGCTGCGCAGCGTGTACGAGGCCAATTAGGCGGTCTGAAAGGCAATGCTGAATCTTTGCCATTAACTGGCGAGATGATCTATCCGTGGATGTTTGAGCAGGTTGGGTATCTTAAGCCATTTGCGCTCGCTGCGGATTCTTTGGCAAGCTTTAATGATTATTCTCCTTTATATGATTTAACTCGTTTGGCTGCTAATGAAGTGCCCGTTGTGGCAGCGGTGTATGCCAATGATATGTATGTGCCGCTCTCTTTAAGTAAAAGAACCGCCCAGTTAACCGCTAATGTCCAAACTTGGGTGACGGATAAGTTCGAGCACGATGGCATTCGCCAGTCAGCTGAGGTTTTCGATAAGTTATCTACGATGATGAACGAATTCAGTGCATAACATCATCAAGATACCGTATATACATACTAAATGAGTTGGTGTCCCCGAGCATTTTTAACTGCCAACTAATTAAATTTAAAGGTAAAAATTATATGAGCGCTACCGATTATTTGAATGATCTAAACCATCGCTATTTAGCAATTCACCGTCGCAAAGAAGATTTGTTTTGGCAGACATACATGGGCATTAGCGATGACCATGAAGGTGCGGCGGCAGCACTAGCGGATTGGACTAACTTTTTAAGTGATGCCAGTTATCTGAGCGCGATTAAAGAACAATTGGCGAAAGCTTCGCTAATAACCGATGAGCGTGAGCGTCAGGCAACTATCCAGGGGCTCAGTGGATGGCAGGCGATGTTCGAAGCGCATGCGATTGAATCGGCAGAGGCTAAAAAGCTCAAAGATGAACTGATTGCTTTTGAAGCCAAATTATTTGAGAAAAAACAAAATCATGTCATGAGCTATCTCGATGAACATGGGCAAAAAGTTGAAGCTTCGTTGCCGCTGCTGCGCACTGTGATGAACACCAATACTCATGAAAAAGTGCGACAGAGCGCACATCAAGCGCTACTTGATGTCGAGCAATGGCTACTTGAAAACGGCTTTTTAGAGCTGGTTAAACGGCGCAATGCTTTTGCCAAAGCGCTCGGGTTTGATAACTTTTTTGATTATTCAGTGACGAAAACTGAACATATGAGCTCAACTGAGCTGTTTAGTATTTTGGATGATTTTGAGCAGCGTACTCGAGATGCAAATTTACGCAGCTTAAGTGAATTATCAAAAAATAAAGGCGAACAGTCACTTAAAGCACATAACTTTGTGTATTCCTTTGCGGGCGATGTGATGCGGGAGCTAGACCCATACGTTCCTTTTTCGCAGTCACTGCGGCGTTGGGTTGAGTCATTTGGCCGATTGGGCATCGATTATAGCCAAGCTGAGTTAACGTTAGATTTATTAGATCGTAAAGGGAAGTACCAAAATGGCTTTTGCCACGGGCCGATACCGTCGTTTTATGATCAAGATAAATGGATTGCCGCCAAAGTTAACTTTACCAGCAATGCTAAACCGGACCAGATTGGCAGTGGGTATAGCGGTATCAATACCCTCTTTCATGAGGGGGGACATGCTGCGCATTTTGCCAACGTGAAGATGAATGCGCCTTGTTTCTCTCAGGAATTTGCCCCTACCTCAATGGCTTATGCAGAAACTCAATCGATGTTTTGTGACAGCTTGTTAGGTGATGCAGATTGGCTAAAAACCTATGCTAAAGATGCCAATGGCAAGGTCATTCCCGATTCAGTCATTCAGGCGATGATTAATGCAAATCAGCCATTTAAAGCTTACGAAGAGCGTAGCATCTTGGTGGTTCCTTATTTTGAGCGCGCGCTTTATCAGCTAGATGACAATGAGCTTACCCCAGAGCGTGTGACAAAGCTTGCGCGTGAGTGTGAGCAACAAATCCTAGGAATTGCTTGTAGTCCTAGACCTTTGATGGCGATTCCTCATCTGCTTAGTGATGAATCGGCATGTTCTTACCAAGGTTATTTGCTCGCTCATATGGCGGTTTATCAGACGCGAGATTTCTTTACTCGTCAGTTTGGGTATTTAACCGACAATGCGCAAATTGGTCCAATGTTAGCAAAACATTACTGGAATAACGGCAATAGCCAGTCGCTTGATGCGTGTATTCAGAGTTTGTGTGGGGAAGGGTTTAATGCCAAATATTTGGCAGATGTCTGTAATTTGACAACTGAACAGGCTTGGCTGGCTCAGCAGCAGAAAATCGCTGCCTTGAACTCTCGCGAGCGCGTTAGTGCAAAAGCGCTGAATGCATCGATTCGTATTGTGGATGGTGATACGCAAATCGCTGCAAATACGCACGGTGATGACCACTTATATCAGCAATTTGAAAGCTATATTGCACAGACTTACGGTTGTTAATCATCGATAAATAGAATCAGGGCGCAAATGCTCTGATTCTATTTGCATTTCGCTTGAGTCTTGATAATCGCTCTAGCGTGAAAGCTATTTAGTTGTTTTCGGGCTCCACGTCGGTGTACCAAAATGAACTTCATTTTGGTATTGCGACCAGACATCAGCACCAAGCGTACGACTTAGATTGTCAATAATCCTTTGCGTTCTTGCTTCAACTTGGCTGACTAATTCGACAAATGGCTGTTTAGGAACGGCAATATTTGCCAACTCTTCATCAAAATCAGGGTCTGTTTGACGGATATGAATCGCATCTTGCGTTTGGATGGCTTCAATTTGCCAGCCTTGGTCCATGTCGATAAAGGCTTTATCACTGGGGGTTTTTATCCAAGCGAAAAACTTCTGTATCTCAGATAAGCTATCATACCAAGGAAACGAGATATGAATGTTATTGGGAGTATTCCAAATCCACAGCCGTAACCAGAAATAATGTCTGATTTGTTCAAACGATTTTTTTAATAATTCAGCTTCTTCAACAATAGTTTGATAATAAGTTGCTAACTCTTGTTGGTGTTCAAATGCTTCACCACTTCGCGCCATTACTTCAACAACACGTTGAAATTTAGGAAGCTCTAACGTTTTATA
Source organism: Celerinatantimonas sediminis (assembly GCF_046054195.1). Lineage (NCBI taxonomy): Bacteria > Pseudomonadati > Pseudomonadota > Gammaproteobacteria > Celerinatantimonadaceae > Celerinatantimonas > Celerinatantimonas sediminis. The sequence continues at coordinate 48,499 of NZ_JBEQCS010000023.1, read as the reverse complement.
ATAACGTTCATCTTGGAGTTGTTGATGGTCGTTGGGATCCCCAATATAAAAATCATCTTGTAGGGGAAAACATATTTCCAATTCTAAGTTTTCTAACTTAACTGATTGCTCTATCCATTGCATTTGTAAGTACTCATTGCGGCTTTTAAGCAGAACTTGCAGCATCTTTAGCCGATGCAACGCAAGTTCTTCGGTTATCATTTTATGAATTTATCAATAATTTCTTTTTCAAGCCATTAGGGAAAATGCCCATGCGATATTTTCGCTATAATTGTTTGTAATTAAAGTAATTAGGGCTCTGTTATTGTTATAAATCGATGCGCCTCGGTTTTATCGGGCCACTGAAACTGGGTGAGCTGTTTTTCGATAACACTATTAGCGACTTGTTTGTGCTGGGCGCGTGATGCGTTGCGTTTTAAAATTGTCTCTTTTTTTAAATGAAACACAACTAATGTTGTAAGCGCATGATAACGTTTAGCCGTGTTAATGATTTGGCTGCGAAAATCACGGCGCAAATTGGTTGCATCCCACACGACATTTTGTTTTTTTGCCAGCGCTTGTTTAAAGCTATCTTTGGCTATTTGCATCACTTGCCCACGATTTTTCTGGCTTTGGCGATGGCCATTGTAGGTTTTACGAATGGCATCTAATGAGATAATTAGCCACCCTTGGTCGACATGCTCTTTAATCCAGCTTGATTTACCGCTGCCGCTTGGACCGCATAGAATATAAACCTCGCTGTAGCTTTGAGCGTGTTGATGGGTGCGCCCTTGAGCTTCTTGCGCGAGTAAGATCTTCTCACTAATTAGCTCATCCACGGCATAATGCTCGAGGTAGTGCTGTTGATAGGGGCTTGGCTTTTTCTCAAGTGGTTGGCAGATGTTTTGGAAAATCTCTTGATGGGAATTGCCCCAAAGTTGGTATTCCTGACAAAACATTTTAAATTCATCTAATAGCATTAGTTGTTCGGTTTTATCGGCGCAAATTCTGCCTTGCATATCGGCATATTCCAACCAATACAGCAGCTCACAGTCAGCGTTGAGCGCTAATTTCAGATACTGACCAAAAGATTCATTTTTTATAACCAGAAGCTTCGGTATGTGGTGATAACCCACTAATTGCAAAATTAGCTCAACAGTCTCATATTCAAGACAGAGCTCCATGAGAGGATAGACGAGGTTATCTCGTCCTACTTGTTCATGATGAGGGCTAACAATGCGAACTTGTTCGTTAATCAGCCGCGATTTTGTGCATAAAGGTTTAGCAATATCGTGTAGTAACGCCGCTAAAATAATCGCTTGTCTTTGATTGTCTTTTATATGTGAAGCTTGGGTTGTTAAAAGCCGGTATAACGCCGATAACACCATATCGGTATGAATAGCCACATTACCTTCCGCATGCCATTGTGCGTCTTGTTCAGTTGCTTGAAGCTCATTTAATAACTTAATGGTTGCCGACAGATAGCTCTGACATTGAGCAAAATCAGGTGTTGCTTCATATTTAAGTGAATTAAGCCAATCGTTAAGAGTCATCACGACTCCTTAGGCCATTGGCACTAATGGTTTGAAACATCCAATGTTTTGTCGTATTGACGTGTCCTCGGCGTACCCATTTGGCGATGCTTTGGCTAAAGTCATCAAAATGGAAGTGATCTTGGATACGCACAACGTAACCTTCTTGGTGTGTTGTATCGAGCTTTAATTGGCGCAGCTTCGCTTCATCCCATAATCCTTGATAGAGCACTGGCACTGTGCAAAGGCGAAGTTCGCTAGCCATCTGGCAGGTGTCTTGCCAATTTAGGCAAATGTTTTGTTCATTCCAGATAGAAAACACCATAAAGTAGCTGGGAAGCTCATCATAGCTGATTGAATGGCGGGCATAGAGATTTTCGCCGCAGATGCGCCAACCTTCTGGAATTTGCCAGCCAATTTTACCGTGCAGGGCGCTTACCCAACTTCGCGATGGGTGATAGCGGCTATCAATGGAGCGGGCGTGTAATCCATCTCGATACAAAGTGGTATTTTCGCCATCCATTTTCTCGGTGACGACGATGTTTTTTCCCTGAAAGTGATTGGGTGTTGTTAATTTAACATCATCACTACTTAAACTTTCTGACCAGGGCAGATGAGGGGTCCTAGGATATTTAAAGCGCATAATTATTTTTCCTCGCTGTTTATACAAAATTAAAAAACAGGTGCCCAATATCCTCTCAGTTATAACCGAGATAGCATTGGGTTAAGCGAGGCATTACATAACTATGTCCTTAAAATAAAAAGTGGGTAAAGCAATTGGCGACATAAGCTAACTTGTACTGTTTTAGTTGTCAATTAAAAATAAACCAATAGATAATTCTGAGCGTAGCTAAAGTATGATTAGACGCTATACGCTTTTAATCGCAGCGATGTACAACTTTTTCAAAGGTCGCAATCAATAAGCGACTTAACGAAGTAAAAATCTAATGAGTTATTCAAAACAAGATCATCAAGATATTAAAGAAAATTTGCGTAACTATCCCAAGATGAACTATCTATCTGAACGGGTTGCAAATATCCAAGAACGCCATCCATTTTGGCTCCCAACTATTTTAATTGGTGAAAGCGGTTTTGCTCAATTTGAGATAAAAAATGAGATTGCTCCTGTTTCAGCTCAAGCATCGAGTCAGCTTTGGCAACAATTGCGTCAATTTAATGCTGCTCTGCCGGATTCGATGGATTGGATGATCTCAATTGACTCTTTAGATCAATGGATGCTGGTAAATGTGGAGGTTGGGGCGAACGTTATCGATGCATTGAGCTTGTATGAAGATTTCTGTGAGTTTGTGGCAGTCGATAAAGCGCAGCGTTATGTCATTGCCGCCTATACTGAGAATATTTCAAGTTATCGAGATGAATTGCAGCTTTATTGTCTGCTCATTGAAAAAGCCGATGAGAAAATGAGTTTTTACGATACAACAAATCGCCTTGTATATCCGTAACGTGATTGGCGATACAGCCAATAAGGCGTAATATAACTCAATAAGTTATTGGTGGAATTTTTATTATGGATGGCGAGTTGTCGGCCTCCCGGCGCCTTGGGCAAATTTTTTCAGTCGTTGTATATACATTTGTATGTTATTTTTCCATTGCACTGCCTTTAGCAGTATTACCTTCATTTGTTTATCACACTCTTGGGTTTAGCCCATTTATGGCTGGGTTTATTATCAGTGCTCAGTCGATTGCAACATTGATTACCCGTCCGCAAGCGGGGCGCTATGCGGATTTAATTGGTGCTAAAAAGGTTGTGGTGATCGGCCTTATTTGCTGCGCATTAAGCGGCTTGTTTTATGTCTTTGGTTTTTGGCTTAAAGCAACGCCTTGGATGTCGTTAGGGATTATCTTTATTGGTCGTTTATTACTGGGTTGGGGCGAAAGCTTTACCAGTACCGGCTCAATGTTATGGGGCTCGACACTGGTCGGTTCTAAACATATCGCGCAGGTGATCTCGTGGAATGGGGTTGCAACTTATGGTGCAATCGCTATTGGGGCACCTGTTGGGGTTTGGATTGAAAGTGGCTGGCAACTACAAGGGCTTGGTATTTTCGTCATTGTCGTTGGTCTAGTGGCTTTTGCCTTGGCTTTAAAACGTGCTCCAGTGAAAGTGGTTGCAGGTAAACGAATTCCATTTCATCAAGTCCTTGGTCGGATCTGGCCATTTGGTATGGGTTTGGCGCTGTCATCAGTTGGGTTTTCAGTCGTTACGGCGTTTATTACCTTGTATTTTGCCGCCCACCATTGGTTAGGGGCCGCTTATACGCTAACTTTGTTTAGTGTTGGGTTTATGGGCATGCGGCTCTTGTTTGGCCAAACCATCAACCGTTATGGCGGTTTACGGGTATCATTATCATCATTGGTGATTGAAACAGTTGGTTTATTATTAATTGGTTTTGCCCCAAATGTTTGGGCCGCTGTAGTTGGCGCATTTTTAACCGGGACTGGTTTTTCCTTGATTTTCCCAGGGTTAGGGGTTGAAGCGGTTAAACAGGTTAGTGCTGAGAACCAAGGGTCTGCACTAGGTACTTATTCAGCCTTTTTTGATCTCTCTTTGGCGGTAGCTGCGCCTCTAGCCGGGGTGGCAATTAGTTACACTGGGCTGGCTTCTATCTATCTGTATGCCGGTGGATTAGTGTTTATCGCGGCGATTATGACTCGGCAGATGATTGCTCGGCGAGCCAAAGCTCTATTGGTTCATGAACAGTGATTCAGCCATGTTCTTTCATTAAAAGAGCGGGCAGATAGCAAGTTAATAGTTTAAATCCGATATCGTTATGGTATCGGATTTTTATTACCTGTTTGAGAGCTTATAACAGGCCAGATTAGTGGGCTTATAAAAATGAAAAAGCCAGTTAGAATGGCTCCAACTGGCTTTTTGCACAGGACTCTTTATGATTGCTCTTTACTAAAAATTGGACTGCTCTGCAGGCGTTTTGTAAGCGCTTGCTCAATGCGAAAACTCCAGCCCATTTGTGCTAAAAGATATTTGCCGCTAGCAACCAGTACAAAGCCATATCCGAGTAGTTCGACACCTTCCTCAGCAATGTTCTTCGCGACTCTGACATAGCCATCGCTAAGAATGACCTTCCAGAATTCCCCCATACCAAATAACCGGCTAAATACTAAAAGCGTCACGAGGCCACACACCATCATGATATAAGATTTGGATTGGCAAAATTCAGCAAATCCATTTAATACGCTGCCTCGGTAATGACGAGCTAGAGCAATGGCAACAAGCGATACCGCTAAGGCTGGATAGACCCAGAAGCCGTGCCAGACAAGATCAAATAGATCATCTAATTCACGAATAAGCAGGGCTGCGAAGAAGCCTGCAACTAACCCATAAAAACCGCGATGGTCTGGTTTATATACAGCTAGATAGATAAAAGTTACGACAATAAGTCCCAGAAATGTTTCCTGAGTGACTTCAGTAAGTGATATCTCCTTTACTTGGTCGTGAAAAATTGAAATATCGACATACATAATCCCAAACATTCCTGCAATAAATACAGAAAATAAGATAAAGCGACAAATCGCATTAAAGACAATTTGAGCGTTATTTTGCATACAACAAAACCTCATACAATGCAGGGTTAATGTTAAAGAACATAAATTAAATATTGCTGCATTATACCGCTAATTAACGAATTCATCAAACCAAAATATAAATATAACATATTGATTTTATTCAATAATAAAAATTTATTGAACGTTCATTCAAATATTTATTTCATCATTAAACAATTCTCATTCAAAATATAAGTAAAAAATTTGTTAACTAATTTATAAAGATATTGAATTTTAGTAATAATAAGCATTATCATTTGCATTTGTTAATAGTAATTATTTAAATTTTGTGTTCATAGGAGAGATAAATGTCTTATACATTACCTGAACTACCTTATGCTTATGATGCTCTTGAACCACATATCGATGCCCGGACCATGGAAATTCACCATACGCGCCACCATCAAACCTACGTCAATAAATTGAATGCCGCTATTGATGGAACTGAATTTGAGAAGCTCAGCGTTGAAGAATTACTTACGCAACTGAATGAATTGCCAGAAGATAAACGCCAAGCGGTTATTAATAACGGTGGCGGGCATGCAAACCACTCATTGTTTTGGACAGTAATGTCGCCTAATGGTGGGGGAGAACCAACAGAAGTAGTTGCAAACGCTATTAATAAAGATTTGGGTAGTTTTGCGGCTTTTCGCGATGCATTTACTCAGGCTGCAGTTGCTCGTTTTGGTAGTGGCTGGGCGTGGTTATCAGTAACGCAGGATAAGACACTTGTTGTTGAAAGCTCGCTCAATCAAGATAGTCCATTAATGCAAGCTCATACGCCTATTTTAGGTTTGGATGTGTGGGAGCATGCGTATTATCTAAAATATCAAAACAAACGCCCAGAATATATCCAAGCATTTTTTAATGTAATTAACTGGCCCGAAGTTGAAAAACGTTACTTGGCAGCTATCGCCTAATCGTAGAAGAGGTAGCTTTCTGCTACCTCTTTATCGTTTAACTAATCTGTTCGCGAAATTTTTTCGGGCTCACACCCGCGATGCGTTTAAAGACGCGAGAAAAATATAATGGGTCGCTATAACCAATCATACGACTAATTTTGTTGATGGAATGGTTTGTGGTTAAGAGTAATTGTTTCGCTCGAGTAATGCGTTGATCATCTCGCCATTGAGTGATCGTCATTCCCATTTCAGCGCTAAAAAGATGTCCCAGCCTTGAGGATGATATACACACCATTGCGGCTAGCTCATCGTTACAAAAATCCTCATTAAGATGCTGAGACATATGTTGAACCACTTCAAGAATACGTGGATCAATACGTCGTGACATTACATTTGGCTGCAATGTTTTACAGCGAATTAATAATTGTTCCAGTAGGTTTAGTGCCAAGTCATTGTGATAAGGATTGTCACTTTTTGCCGAATGTTCAATATCGACAAATAGTGGCTCAAGCTTGGTCATAATCTCTGGTTCTAGATTGCGGGTTACAAAAACTCCCTGCTGGTTATTTTGCCAGTTTAACCAGTCGGACCAAAATGCTCTTGGCCGAAAATAGATCCAGCGATGAAACCAGTTTGAACAGCTGGGTTGTCGCCGATAAAAGTGGGCAACACCAGGCGGAAACAGTAACAGGTCGCCTTCTTTGACCTCAAAGGCGTTGTCTGCTGAAAAAATACGGCCTTGTCCTTTAATCGTCAAATTAATGATATAGCCTTTCATCCCGCCGGGGCGATCAATCGTGAAGTCTAGGTCATTACCTTCAATGATTGACGTTAAGCCAGCGACTAGATGGGCATCAAAATTATAACCAGGTTTTAGCGGATCAGTCTGTTGCATGAATACTCAACATTGCATTAACACCTTGAGATAAGGATATAAAATTCTTTATCTAAACACACATATCTATGTCACATTCTGATTAAAAGATATGGATAATGTCGCTGCGAAATGATCGGAAATAAAAAGTGCTTCCGGAATTCGGCTGAACTGGCTTCTTGAACTATGAACGAAATACGCATCATCTGTTAAATAAAATGCTGAAGGGCGCTTATCGTACTGTGCAAAATTCAGTTTATGCTGCAGTTGAATATGGGCTGGGCTTTCAACTCGTGCCAAATAATCAATCGTTAGCTGGGTGTTCGATAAGGAAAAAGTGAGGCTCAAAGAGAGCCGTTCCTGTGGGCAAAAGCTCCAAATTTCATGGTGTGATTCATGGCTTCTGCTGTGCCATATAAGCTCTGCTGGAACGATGGGAACATGATTTAATTGGATATCTAATGTTGCGCCAAGTGGTTCACAATGAGGACCAACCAGTTTAAATTCGCCACTATTAGATAATTGAAGCTGATAATGCTCATTACTAAGACAGGGAAGATAAGGCGTCTCGGGAGGGGTATCGGATATATCATCGGTGCTTAGCATAAAAAGTGGCTCCTCATGAGCTATAAATAAAAAACATCAAGCCCATTTAGGGCCTGATGTATTTTTATAAAGATTAAATCCCTTGTTTTAGACGATAATACAAGCTGTTTTGACGCAGTTCGTTTTTGAAGCCCTGTACGGTTGTATCGTTATTAATAATAACGATTTCAGTATCAACCAATTCAGCATAGCTAATTAAAGTGTCAAGGCTGACATCGTGGCTACTGACTGTATGGTGAGCACCACCGGCATAGATCCACGCTGCTGCAGCTGTTTCAAGGTTAGGCTGAGGCTGCCACAGTGAACGACCAACTGGCAGTTTAGGCAGGTCATGTTCAGGAGTCACACAGTCAATCTGGTTAACGACTAAACGGAAACGATTTCCCAAATCAATCGGTGCTACGTTAATTGCTGGGCCTTTTTTGCCGTTGAAAATAAGGCGAGCGACGTCGCAGTTACAACCGATTGTATGGCGATGAATTTCCAAGCTTGGTTTTGCATCGGCAATAGTTGGACAAACTTCCAACATATGTGCACCTAAAATTTGGTCAGTTGAACCAAAGTTGTAGGTGTAATCTTCCATAAATGAAGTGCCACCGTTACGTCCTTGGCCCATGACTTTCATGATGCGGGTCATCGCTGCTGTTTTCCAGTCACCTTCACCGCCATAACCATAACCTTTCGCCATTAGTCGCTGTGTTGCAAGCCCTGGCAAGTTAGTTAAGCCATCGAGGTTTTCAAAGTTATTGGCAAAAGCTTTGGCACCTACATCGCTTAAGAATGCTTCCATGCCTAATTCTAGACGAGCATCATTAGCAATAATTTTGCGAGTTGCACTGTCAGTCAAAAGACCCGGTGCAACATCATATGTTGTTGCATATTCTTCAAGCAGAGCATTAACATCGGCATCAGCCACAGCATTTACAGCTTCTGCCAGTTCACCTAAGCTATACGCGTTAACTTCATAGCCAAATTGAATTTGCGCCCCAACTTTATTGCCTTCTGTAACTGCGACTTGACGCATGTTATCGCCAAAACGAGCAACTTTGAGCTGATGACCTTCTGCCCAGCCAAGTGCTGCGCGAGCCCAGTCATCTAACTGCTGGTGAACGCGTTTATCTTGCCAGTGGCCAACGATAACTTTGCGATTAAGATCAAGGCGAGTTCCGATGAATCCAAATTCGCGGTCCCCATGAGCACTTTGGTTTGTGTTCATGAAGTTCATATCAATTTCGCCCCATGGCAGTTCAGCATTAAACTGAGTATGCAGATGCGCCCATGGTTTGTTGAGTTCAGTTAAACCAGCAATCCACATTTTGGCTGGAGAGAAAGTATGCATCCAAAGAATCAAACCAGCACAGTTTGGATCGTTATTAGCCTGACGGCAGACTGTCAGAATTTCATCTGGGGTTTTTACTGTTGGTTTATAAACCAGCGGTAACAGAATATCGTTGCTTTCGTTGAGGCCTTTGACAATCTGTTCACTGTCAGCTGCGACCTGTTTTAAAACTTCTGGTCCGTATAGGTGCTGAGAACCTGTGACAAACCACAGTTGCTGTTGTTGGGTAGAATTATTCATAGTGACCTCATATATTATTTGTTGGTAGATTGGCCGTAATACGCATTTTTGCCATGTTTGCGTAGATAATGTTTATCCAGCAGTCCTTGATTAACAGGTGTCGTCGCGGCATTAATTTGTAGGGTATAAAGTGCCATACGAGCGACTTCTTCAAGAACTACGGCATTATGAACAGCATTGGCTGGGGAAGTGCCCCATGCAAACGGCCCATGTTCTTTAACGACAATTCCTGGAATCGCCATTACTTGATTTTCGTCGATATGTTCGGCGATGACTTTTCCCGTGTTGAGCTCATAAGCATTGTCAATTTCTTGCTGTTTTAAAGCTCGCGTACACGGAATCGGTCCGTAAAAATAGTCAGCGTGGGTGGTCCCAAAAGCTGGAATATCCATACCTGCCTGAGCCCATGCAACGGCATGTGTTGAGTGGGTGTGCACAATCCCCTGAATTTCTGGAAAACGTTGATAAAGCTCCAGGTGAGTTGCTGTATCAGAAGATGGTTTCATCTGTCCACCAGCCACTTTGCCGTCTTCTAGACTCACTTCCACCATATTGTCGGCACTTAATTCAGAGTACGGTACTCCGCTGGGTTTAATCAGCATAATGCCTCGTTCACGATCAATCCCGGAGACGTTTCCCCAGGTGAACGTCACCAAGTGATAACGTTCGAGATCCATGTTCGCTTGCCAGACTTGATGACGTAATTGTTCTATCGATACATCACTCATTACAATCATTCCTCTGTTGCATTGGCCTGAGTTTCAACGTATTTGCCCAGAGTTTGATAACTCTGATGGCGTTTAAGATAAAACTCATGACGCTGTTCATCGGGGTGATAGTGTTCGCAAATTCGGCTGGCCATTGCTGATTGGGCAGTTTTGCTATCGGTATAGACGCCAGCTGCCGTTGCCGCAAAAATAGCAGCTCCGAGTGCGCAGCACTGTTCTGATTCAACGACTGCGATTGGCTGGCCCATGACATCGGCACAGATTTGCATAACAAATGGCGATTTTTTAGCAATCCCACCGATCGCTATCACACGTTTAACATCCATTCCCTGACTGGTCATACAATCCATAATTGCTTTGGCTCCGTGGGCTGTTGATTCCACTAAGGCGTGAAAAACAGCAGGCGCATCGCTGCCTAAATTTAACTGGGTAATGGCGCCTGTAACTCGCTGGTTGGCGTAAGGTGTACGCCGACCACTGTGCCAGTCGACAGCCAGTGGTGAGTGCATGTCAGGTTGATAAGCTTGCGCAGCTTCACTTAACTGCGGGATCAGTTGATCGGCAATTTCACCAATTAACTGCTGAGTTTCGGCTTGGGCATTAGCTAAACTGGCAAGTGGCCAGAGCAACATATTTTTAAACCAAGCATAGATATCACCGAAACCAGATTGACCTGCTTCCAGAGCAACCATGTCTGGTCGTGAACTGCCTATGACTTGGCCACAAATACCTTTAATGGTTTTATCGCCAATCACGTTTTGAGGGGCCATTAAAATATCACAAGTGGAGGTGCCCATTACTTTGACTAGATCGGCTTCACCTGCACCAGCGCCCACAGCCCCCATGTGGCAGTCAAACTCACCAATAGCAATAGCTATTCCTTCGTTTAATCCAAGTTTTTCAGCCCACTCTTTGGACAGTTCTCCAGCTTTTTCTTCGGCGGTATAAACTTTGTCAAACATCCGCTCGCGGATGCCCTCAAATGTTGGGGAGATGGCACTTAAAAAGTCTTGTGCGGGAAGCCCCTGCCAACTGTCATGCCAAAGCGCTTTATGACCTGCTGCGCAGATCCCGCGTTTAAGAAGATGAGGAGCTGTATTGCCACTTAAAAGAGCGGGGATCCAGTCGGCTAGTTCAACCCAGCTATAGGCATTTTTCGCTACGGATGCATCAGCTTCCATAATGTTTGCGGCTTTAGCCCAGAACCATTCTGAAGAATAAACGCCACCGACAAAATTAGTGTAGTCGGGGAATTTTCCGCCGTGAGCCAGCTCATTAATTCGTTCAGCTTGGGCAATACTGGTGTGGTCTTTCCACAAGATAAACATCGCATTTGGATTTTCTGCAAACTCTGGGCGAAGCGCTAAAATTTGCCCATCCGCATCGATAGGTGCCGGTGTTGAACCGGTTGTATCAACACCGATGCCCACAACATAAGAAGCTGCTTCTTTAGGTAATTCACCAAGAGCTGTTTGAATCGATTGGGTCATCGATTCCATGTAATCCAACGGATGATGTCGAAATTGAGTATGAGGGGCGTCGCAAAATTGCCCTTTTTGCCAACGTGAATAATAACTTACTCCGCTACTAAGCTCTGCGCCGTTCGCTGTATCAACCACGAGTGCTCGAACAGAGTCCGATCCAAAATCAAGGCCGATAACATAAGCTTTAGGTTGAGTCGCTGCCATGTGATGCTCCACGAAACTAAATAATTAATGTGTTTTATTAAAAGCATCTTAAGAGGCTATTCCCATACGATATCTAGCTACAAATATGGACGAAATTGCTGCGGTGATTTAAATGAGATCTAAGCAACACTCTGGGTAATGACGAAAAATTTTTTAAGTAAAACCAACGGTTCGCTCACATTTCACTCAAAACGGTTATTAATTGATCTAATTATAAGTTTTTATTAAAGAATTGGGATTTTAATCATAGTTAATATTGCTATAAATATGGATTTTATTGCTATCTAATTGACTTGTGATAAGGGTCACTACCCTAAATTTCAATCTTCTACTATTTAGATTATGACTCTGTATCAATGACATTTGGAGTAACAACAATGAAAGCTTTGACCAAGGGATTGATTGCTGCAGCTCTGGCAAGTGCTGCGTTATTGAGCCAATCAGCAAATGCGTTTTGGGGAAGTAGTAAGGATGATCAACTTAAGCTTGGATATTTAGTAAAACAACCTGAAGAAGCATGGTTCCAGACTGAATGGGCCTTCGCCGATAAAGCAGGTGAAAAATATCATTTTGATGTTCTAAAAATGGCGGTTCCTGATGGGGAAAAAACCTTAAATGCTATTGATACGTTAGCAGCTTCAGGCGCTAAAGGGTTTGTTATTTGTACGCCTGATCCAAAGCTGGGGCCAGCTATTATGGCGAAGGCCAAAAGCTATGGACTAAAAGTAGTCACGGTGGATGACCAATTTTTAAATGCTAAGGGCAAGCCGATGGAAACTGTGCCGTTGATTATGATGGCGGCAAGTGAAATTGGTTATCACCAAGGTGAAGCGCTCTATAAAGAGATGCAAAACCGCAAATGGGATGTCAAAACGACAGCTGTCATGGCAATTACCGCCGATGAGCTCGATACCGCGCGTCGCCGCGTTGATGGCTCGATTAAGGCGCTAAAAGATTTGGGCTTCCCGGTTGCAAAAATCTACCGAGTTCCAACTAAATCAAACGACATTCCAGGCGCGTTTAATGCTGGTAACTCGCTGTTGGTACAGCATCCAGATGTCAAACAGTGGCTAGTTGTTGGGATGAATGACAATACTGTGTTAGGTGGCGTTCGTGCCACTGAAGGGCAGGGATTTAACGCATCTAACGTAATTGGTATTGGGATTAACGGGGTTGGTGCAATTTCTGAACTTTCTAAAAAAGAAGCCACAGGGTTTTATGGGTCTTTGCTGCCAAGCCCTGATATTCATGGATTCAAAAGTATTGAAATGCTTTATCACTGGGTTCACGACGATAAACGTCCACCCAATATGACCCAAGTAAAAGAAGTTGTGCTCATTACTCGCGATAACTTCCGTGCTGAGCTTGAGAAAAAAGGCTTAGGTGATTTAGTTAAAAATTAACTCAAATAAGGTGCCTCATCAGGCACCTTAATTCTATGAGTGCCATGAGGTTTACTATGGGCAGCAATCAAAATTACTTCCTAGAATTTGACCACGTTACAAAGGTTTTTCCTGGCGTGAAAGCCTTAAGCGATATCAGTTTCGGCGTAGGGGAAGGGCGTATTCACGCTTTATTAGGGGAAAACGGCGCGGGAAAATCAACACTGCTAAAAGTGTTAAGCGGTATTTATCAACCAACGAGTGGATGTCTGAAAATTAAGGGAGAAGATGCCGCATTTAATAATGCCTCGGATGCATTAGATGCTGGGGTGGCTATTATTTATCAGGAACTTAACTTAGTTCCTGAGCTGAGCGTTGCAGAAAATATATTTATCGGTCAGCTTCCCACTCATTCGGGAATGATTGATAGTCGCAGCCTTCATGAAAGAGCCCGTACCCAGTTAGCTCGGTTGGGAGAGAACTTTGATCCCGCCACTTCATTGAAAAACTTATCTATTGGTCAGTGGCAGATGGTTGAAATTGCCAAAGCTTTAAGTCGCAATGCCAAAATCATCGCCTTTGATGAACCGACGAGTAGCCTGTCTCAGCGAGAAATCGAAAGCTTATTTAAAGTGATTCGTGAGTTGCGTGATGAAGGCAAAGTTATCTTGTATGTGTCACATCGCATGGAGGAGATTTTTGAGTTATGTGACTCTATCACGGTGTTTAAAGATGGGGCTCATGTCGCCACTCTTAATGACATTGAAAACGTGACTCACAACCAATTAGTCAAACTAATGGTTGGGCGCGAAATTCACGATATTTTCCATTACCGAGCACGAGAATATGGACAAATCGGCTTAGAACTCAAACAAATTGAAGGGCCTGGATTAAAATCACCTGTTTCTTTAAATGTGATGCAAGGAGAGGTGCTAGGTTTGTTTGGGTTAGTTGGGGCAGGGCGTACAGAGTTAACCCGATTAATCTTTGGCGCGGAGAAGGCAACTGCAGGTGAAATTAAAGTCGATGGCAAGCTTGTGCATATTCACAATCCAACCGATGCGATTCATGCAGGGATAACCTATTGCCCTGAAGATCGTAAGGTTTCAGGAATCGTACCGGTGTTGTCGGTGCTTGAAAATACCAATATCAGTGCTCGGCCTGACCATCTGTCTATGGGCAGTGTTATCGATAACCACTGGGAAAATAGCAATGCCAAAGAGCAGGTTCGTTCATTAAATGTCAAAACGCCATCGATGGGCCAGTTAATTGGTAACTTGTCGGGAGGAAATCAGCAAAAGGTTATCTTAGGGCGGTGGTTGTCCACTGAAATGAAAGTCATTTTACTTGATGAACCAACCCGCGGTATCGATATTGGTGCCAAGTCTGAAATCTATGAACTGATCTTTGCATTGGCTGAGCGTGGTGTCACGGTCCTTGTGATTTCAAGTGATTTGCCGGAAGTGATCGGAATTTCTGATCGCATTATGGTGATGAAAGACGGGCAGTTAACTGCCGAGCTTGAACGCAGTGAATTTAGTGAAGAGCGTATTCTTGAGTTTGCCATGCTTGGTAAATCTCAGGCAGCCTGAAGCATGAAAAAGGAGAGCTAGAAATGGCTATATCAGTCTCTAAAACGGATAAACAAGATTCAAATTCAACGCACCGTAAAGTCGATTTTAACCGGCTCTGGGATAGCTTTGGTATGCTGATGGTTTTTGTCGCACTGTTTATTGTGTGCTGCATTTTTGTGCCAAACTTTTCCTCTTTTATCAATATGAAAGGGTTGGGATTGGCGGTCTCTATGAGCGGAATGATCGCCTGTGCCAGTTTATTTTGCTTAGCCTGTGGTGATTTAGATTTGTCAGTTGCCTCTGTTGTTGCGTGTGCAGGGGTTGTGACAGCGGTCTCCATCAACATGACACAAAGCGTTGGCCTTGGAATTTTAGCTGGCGTATTAAGTGGTGTTTTCTTTGGCTTAATCAATGGTTTTGTTATTGCAAAACTGAAAGTTAATGCCCTGATCACAACGCTTGCCACCATGCAAATTGCCCGCGGTTTGGGTTATATCATCTCTGATGGTAAAGCGGTTGGGATTACTGAAGAAGAGTTCTTTCAGCTGGGTAACTCTAATATTTTAGGTATACCAACGCCAATTTGGTTGACCATCATTTGCTTTATTATTTTTGCATTTTTGCTCAATAAAACAGTCTATGGTCGCAATACACTGGCTATCGGTGGTAATGAAGAAGCCGCTCGTCTGGCAGGGGTTAATGTGGTCAAAACCAAACTAATCATCTTTACCGTTTCAGGAGCTATTTCAGCGCTTGCGGGGGTTATTTTGGCATCACGTATGACCAGTGGCCAGCCGATGACATCTATCGGGTTTGAGTTAGTGGTTATTTCTGCATGTGTGTTAGGGGGCGTCTCACTTAAAGGTGGGATTGGTAAAATTTCTTATGTGATTGCTGGGGTGCTTATTTTAGGGACCGTTGAAAATGCAATGAACTTGTTGAATATTTCGCCATTTGCCCAGTATGTGGTGCGCGGTACTATTTTGCTGTTGGCGGTTATCTTTGACCGTTACAAACAGATGAAACAAGGCCACTAACGGAGTTTTAACAAAAAGTAGCAGCCATGGTTGCTACTTTTCTATTCATTGTATCTATCTAAAATGATTAAAGAATAAGGCGCTATAAGTGCCTTATTTAATTTCTATAAGGCTTGATGATATAACTCTCTGACTTGATCAGCATTGGCCGGACGAGGAGCTGTGCCACCACAAGGGTCAGCCAGTGCTGGTGCTATCCACCTTTCAATGTCTTTTTCAACGACTCCTAATTCAGCAAGTCCCGATGGAATACCCACTTGTTTGGATAAGTCTTTGATAGCGGTAATTGCAGCTTTTGAGGCTTCCTCTAAGCTCATCTGTTCGGTATTGACGCCCATAGCTTTGGCTATGCGAGCAAAGCGTTCCGGTTGTTCTTGGCGGCTGAATTCGCATAATACTGGCAATAAAATCGCATTACATACCCCATGCGGAAGATTGTGCGTTGCACCAGGTTGATGTGCCAGCGAATGAACCAGACCAAGCCCGGCGCTATTAAATGCCATACCAGCCAAAAATTGGCCGTGCGCCATCTGCTCTCTGGCAACAATATCGGAGCCATTTGCCACAGCTTCGGGTAGTGCTTGGCTGATGGTCGTAATAGCCGCTAGAGCTGAGTGATCCGTTAGCGGATGAGCGCCTGTTGAAACATAAGCTTCGACTGCATGTGTGAGTGCATCCATCCCTGTGGCTGCGGTAACATCAGAGGGTAAACCCACCATTAATGATGGATCATTCACTGCAATATCAGGAATAATCGCTGCATCAATAATCACCATTTTGACTTTGCGCCGGGTATCCGTAATGACCGCATTGCTGGTGACTTCAGCTGCTGTCCCTGATGTAGTGCTAACACAACTAAGCATTGGGCCTTCTTTTTGAATTTTGCCGATGCCTTCAAGCTCATAAACCGTTTTGTTCGGATTAGCGATTAAGGCTCGTACAACCTTAGCTGTATCCATCGAACTGCCACCACCAAACCCAATAATTGAATCGCAATGGTTATCGATATAACAGCGTAGAGCTTGCGCGACAACATGGTCGGTTGGATTGGCAACAACCCCATCAAACACTGCCGGTTCTATGCCATGATCTCTTAATTGCGATAGTAACGTTTCTGGCAATGAGATTTTCATCAAAGCAGCTTCAGTTACTATCAGCGGTTTTTTCGATGCGGTCTGACTAATCCTGTCAACAAGCTCAGTTATAGCACCTGTGCCACTGAGGCTAATTTTGGGTAAGCAAAGTGCAAACACCATTGTGATTCTCCTATTTATTTGTAACTTATAAAAATGAAGATATTTAATTAGTTAAATAAGGCCTTAAAAATCGGGTCTGACAAATTAAAAAACTGGCAATAATCTATAGTTTAATAAAAATAAATTTTTATTATCTATGGCAGATCACAAATGCTTTTAGATGATTTTCTGTTTTTCTAAATATAAATTGAAAAGGAAATGATGGGTTGGTTAAATTTCTGTTGGTATTAAATTTTAAATGTTTGAAATAAATCAAGTTAATATCTTTGATTATGTCATGACGAAAATTATTGAATGTTTTTTTAATTGGTGGTGAGGCGGATAAATGCAAGGTTGGTTTTTAACTTATTGATTAATCATTTTATTTTTTATTGGTTAGGTTTTGCTTGTTATATCGTGATCGTTTTCACAAATTATTATAAATCTAATTTAATCTTAATTTTTTTGCCAATTTATTTAAATGAATGACGCGCAATGAAAGGTTGAATACTGCACTGAATATTATCTTGATAACTAATGTATGGCTAAATAAGTTGGACTAGATATGATTTATCAAGTTGCAGCAGTAGATTTAGGTGCATCGAGTGGGCGGGTGATCCTTGGGACATTTGACGAATGGTCCCAATCGCTATCTATTGAGGAAATTCATCGTTTTAATAATGACCTGATTCATCAAGATGGTTTTTTGTGTTGGGACGTAGATAAGCTCGAAGCTAATATTCTCGCTGGGTTAAATCGAATTTCTGAGCGAGGAATTGCTTTAAATTCTTTAGGGATTGATTCGTGGGGCGTTGATTATGTTTGCTTAAATAAGGATGGCAAACGCTTAGCTCCTGCTGTTTGTTATCGAGATGAGCGAACGGCGTTGGTTGCACAAAGATTACTAGATGAGCTCAATCCAATTCGCTTATATCGTCAGACGGGGATTCAATTCCAACCATTTAACACAATTTTTCAATTGCGTGCACAAGCTCATAGCCATGCGCTTTGGCTTAATCAAATCGATAAAATTTTAATGATCCCTGATTATTTCCACTTTCGCCTATGTGGTCATTATCACTGGGATTATACCAATGCCAGCACAACTGGCATGCTCAATTGTATGAGTCGTGACTGGGCTTCTAATTTACTTGAAGCGGCAAATGTTAAACCGCAATGGGTTGGACCATTAACCTATCCGGGGGAGCGCATTGGTGATTGGCAAGATAAAAATGGTGTCAGAGTCGCAGTGATTAGCCCACCAACCCACGATACCGCCGCAGCCGTTGCCGCGACCCCTATTGATGGCCCAAACACCGCTTATATTAGTTCTGGTACCTGGTCTCTTATTGGGATTGAGTCGAGCGTGCCAGTAACTGATGAGCAGGCCTTTAAAGCTAATTTAACAAACGAAGGTGGGGCCAATCGCAATTATCGTATCTTAAAAAATGTGATGGGTATGTGGTTGATTGAAGGCCTATTAAAAGAATGGCCAACACTCAATATTACTCAACTCATTCAACAAGCCTCTAAATACCAGGCATTTCAAGCATTAGTCGATCCGAATCATGCAAGTTTTGTCCATCCTAAATCGATGCGCCAAGCTATTTTGAGCTATTGCCAGAAAAGTCATCAAAGCATCGAAGATAGTCCAGCTGCGCTTGCTCGCTGTGTATTGGATAGTTTAGCGCTGAGTTACCACCAAGCCATTTGTCAGTTAGAAAAAGCCAGTAAGCACGCCATTACACAAATTCGAATTGTCGGAGGAGGCTGTCAGAATCAACTATTGAATCAGCTGTGTGCTGATGTTTGTCAGCGTGTGGTATTAACCGGGCCCGTTGAAGCGTCGGCTTTGGGAAATTTGGGATACCAGTTAATCGGACTGCACGCCATTGAAGATGGTGAAACTCTCCGGCAACTCATCGCCCGCCAATATTCTAAAGACACATATAGTCCTCGTGCATGTAAAGACCGAGATGCTGTGATTAATCGTTTTGAGCAGTTAACGCCGGTCCAGAGCTTTGTGCAGCATGAGCCACATAAATAAGGAGTCATTATGAGAGATGAAATTGAAAGTGCTTTTCAGCTTGCCAAAACGCGTTATGCCAATATTGGGGTAGATGTCGATCAAGCTCTTAATGTATTAGCTGATATTCCTGTCTCAATGCATTGTTGGCAAGGGGATGATGTGATTGGTTTTGAACAACAAGCCGGGCCATTGAGTGGCGGTATTCAAGCAACCGGTAATTATCCGGGCAAGGCACGCAACGCCCAAGAGCTGCGTCAGGATTTGGAATTTGCAATGCAATTGATTCCGGGGGCAAAACGTCTCAATCTGCATGCGATTTATCTTGAATGTGATCATCCGGTAGAGCGTGACCAGCTTCAACCTGAGTATTTTGCTGGTTGGGTTAATTGGGCTAAAACTCAGAAGATTGGATTGGATTTTAACCCAACCTGTTTCTCTCATCCGTTAAGTAATGACGGTTTTACACTAGCTCATCAAGATGACAAAGTCCGTCAGTTCTGGATCGAGCACTGCAAAGCATGCCGA
Source organism: Celerinatantimonas sediminis (assembly GCF_046054195.1). Taxonomy (NCBI): domain Bacteria; kingdom Pseudomonadati; phylum Pseudomonadota; class Gammaproteobacteria; family Celerinatantimonadaceae; genus Celerinatantimonas; species Celerinatantimonas sediminis. Next base: position 29,244 of record NZ_JBEQCS010000023.1, on the reverse strand, counting down.
GATGTATCGGCTTATTTTGGTCAATCATTAGGGACCGCCTCGGTGATGAATATCTGGATCCCTGATGGAATGAAAGATATTCCAGTTGACCGGCTCGGGCCTCGTCAGCGGCTTATTGAAGCACTTGATGAAATTATCGATGAGAAATTAAGCCCGCAATATCACATTGATGCAGTTGAAAGTAAGTTATTTGGTGTTGGGCTTGAATCTTATACTGTCGGTTCCAACGAGTTTTATCTTGGCTATGCCGCTAGCCGGCAAATTGCATTATGTCTCGATGCTGGGCATTTTCACCCAACCGAGGTCATTAGTGACAAAATTAGTGCCGCTTCCTTATATGTCCCTCAATTATTACTGCATGTAAGCCGCCCGGTTCGTTGGGATAGTGACCATGTCGTTCTTCTTGATCAGGAAACTCAAGCCATTGCACAGGAAATTATCCGCAGCCAGTTACTTGACCGAGTTCACATCGGGTTGGATTTCTTTGATGCGTCGATTAACCGAATTGCCGCTTGGGTGATAGGAACTCGCAATATGAAAAAAGCGTTGCTTAAAGCGTTGCTTGAACCAATTGATGCGCTAAGAAAAGCCGAAAATCAAGGGGATTACACCTCGCGATTGGCACTCATGGAAGAAGATAAAAGCATGCCATGGCAAGCCGTTTGGGATTATGCCTGTGAAAGTGAACAGGTTCCAGTTGGCCAAGATTGGCTGCAAACGGTCAAAGAATACGAAGCGAAAGCGCTAAGTACTCGTTAATGACTCTTTATAAAGTCTGTCTGTTTGAGCGAAGGAGATGCCAATGGACAGTACTTTTTAGAGTTTGATTGTTTAATTCAAGTATACGGAAAACTGGCTAGGTTTTCTGAGTCGTTACTCGTGATAAATAGCAATAAAAAGGCGAAGACGATGATTTCAATTATTTCTGGAATAGGCTGGCATACTGTAGGCGCTGCATCGGCAGCATCTTTTTATGCGCCAATTAGTAAAGTAAAACAATGGTCTTGGGAGACAACTTGGGCGGTTGCAGGGTTCTTTTCCTGGATCTTGCTGCCTTGGATGGTGACTTGGTTTTTAGTTCCAGATTTTGGCACCTTTTATAGCAGTATTTCGGCTAAATCATTTTGGGCGATGTTTTTATTCGGCGCCATGTGGGGAATTGGTAACGTCAACTATGGTTTAACCATGCGTTATCTCGGCATGTCTTTAGGAATTGGGATTGCCATTGGGGTAACGCTGGTGGTCGGCTCACTTATGCCTGTGATTATAAATGGTACATTCTGGCATTTGATCACAACTGAAAGTGGTGAAATCACCATGCTTGGGGTTGTGGTTGCACTGTTTGGTATTGCCATTGTTACCTATGCTGGCCGTAAAAAAGAACAAGTACTGGGTAATACTGCAGAAGAGTTTAATCTGAAAAAAGGTCTAATTTTGGCAGTATTCTGCGGTATTTTTTCAGCCGGATTTGCTTTTGGCCTAAGTGCCGCAGAGCCTATTCGGCAGCAGTCACTATCAATCGGTATTGACCCGCTGTATGCAATGCTACCCAGCTATGGGATCATCATGGGCGGTGGGGCGTTGATTAATTTCGGTTATTGTATTTCCCGTCTAGCTTTTAAACGTGACTTGTCTATTCGTCATGACTTGTCATTTCCTCTTAAAAGCCTATTAGTTAATGCTTCTTTGGCCGCTTTAGGTGGCATTATGTGGTACTTACAATTCTTCTTTTATGCCTGGGGAGAAGCCAACATTCCGCAAAGCCTTTCGTTCGTCAACTGGATGTTGCATATGAGTATCTATGTACTTTGCGGTGGATTAGTTGGCTTGGCCTTGGCTGAATGGAAAGGAGTTGGTTCTCGACCGGTGCGAATTTTATGTCTGGGCATGTTAGTGATTGTCGCTGCTGCAAACATTGTTGGTGCGGGGATGGCTGTTGGATAGAGTCTTGGTTAAAACCCACTCTTGGAGGCTCTGCAAAAGGAGTCTCCTTTATATTTAACGAGATATTTCTAGCGAGTAAGAAGTAGTCTTATTGAGATAGATATTGCTCAGGCCAAAGAGAGGTGAGAGGAAATTATGATTCGTAAAGCAACTATTATGTCTGTAGACCCTGAATGCGCGCAAGAGTATCAGCGTCGTCACGAACAAATATGGCCAGAGATGGTTCAAGAGCTTAAAGCTCATGGCGCACATAATTACAGTATTTTTCTAGATGCCCCAACAGGGCGGCTATTTGCTTATGTCGAAATTGAAGATGAAAAGCGTTGGGCTGCAATGGCTCAGACCGAGGTTTGCCAACGCTGGTGGAAAATGATGTGCGATATTATGCCAAGTAATGCCGATAACAGCCCAATTGAAAAACCACTTAAAGAAGTATTTTATTTGAAATAGTTTTTCATAAATTTATTTGTTAAATAGAAGTTTATTATTTTAACTATATTTTATAAGTAGTTATTTTATTCTGCTCTTACTTTACCAAAGCGGCCATATTGAGGCCGCTTTTTCTTTGCATAAAATGGATGTTTTTTACTCCATTTTATAGTCAATGTTTGTTAACATCAGCCCCCTTTTCACGCCCTGTGCTCTCAGTTAGGCCTTACTCAAAGTAAGACTTTTTCTGTTTGACGGTAAAGGGCCTGATAAATGGCAAACTAGATTTGTCAAAAAACGTAAACCATTAAAAATATTTATCGTATAAAATTTCCGATAAATATTATTTCTTTGCGATTTATAAGTATTTGTGAAAACGTTTACATTAGTAAATTAAGATAAATGTTATTTTTATGTGACATTTAACTATAGATTTATCATTAAAGTGTGATCTAGTATAAATTTTAAGATTATGTATCAAAAAATAAACAAACACGTTGAAATGATATGTAATCGGTTACAGATATGTGATCGAACGCACTTTTTGACAACGAAATAACAAATATCATAATGCGCATATTATTGTAGTTAATTTTTAGGTTATTTGGAGGCAGGATGAGCCAAACGATGTCGTATTCAGCAAAGAATAAATCATCAAAGAAAGTAACTTTCTTTGTATGTTTTCTCGCTGCGTTGGCTGGACTTCTATTCGGGTTAGATATCGGTGTAATTGCTGGTGCTCTCCCATTTATTAAACAAGCATTTACCTTAACCGATCATCAGCAAGAGTGGATTGTGAGCTCAATGATGGCTGGTGCAGCAATTGGTGCTATTGGTAGCGGTCAATTGAACGTTGCTATTGGCCGTAAACAAAGCTTAATGATTGGTGCTATCTTATTTGTGATTGGATCTTTAGGTTCAGCGCTTGCTACATCACCTGAAATTTTAATCGTTATGCGTGTTCTGTTAGGGCTGGCTATCGGTATTGCATCATACACTGCGCCGCTTTATCTTTCTGAAATCGCACCAGAAAATATTCGTGGTAGTATGATTTCAATGTATCAGCTAATGATTACTATCGGTATTTTAGTCGCTTACGTTTCAGATACTTTGTTTAGTTATCATGGTATGTGGCGTTGGATGTTGGGTGTCATTACGATTCCGGCTATTATTTTGCTAGTTGGGGTCATTTTCCTTCCGGATAGTCCTCGTTGGTTAGCTGCTCGTGGTGATGACAACAAAGCTCGCCGCGTGTTAGAAATGCTTCGTGATAGCAGTGAAAAAGCAAAACAAGAACTGGATGAAATTCGCAATAGCTTGAAAGTGAAGCAGGGTGGTTTTGCTCTGTTCTGTGCTAACCGTTATTTTCGTAAAGCTGTTTTTTTAGGTGTTTTATTACAGGTTGTTCAGCAGTTTACTGGTATGAACGTTATTATGTATTACGCACCTAAAATCTTTGATTTATCTGGTTTTACCAGTACTTCAGAACAGATGTGGGGAACTGTAATCGTTGGTGCAACTAACGTATTGGCTACATTCATCGCAATTGGTCTGGTTGACCGCTGGGGTCGTAAACCAACCTTGAAACTGGGCTTTTTAGTCATGGCGATTGGTATGGGTGTGTTAGGTGCTATGTTGAATATGGGCGTTACCTCTATGGACATGAGTGCTAAATACTTTGCTATTGCGATGTTGCTGATGTTTATCGTTGGTTTTGCAATGAGTGCCGGTCCTTTGATTTGGGTTCTGTGTTCAGAAATTCAGCCTCTTAAAGGTCGTGATTTTGGTGTGACCGTGTCAACTGCAACCAACTGGATTGCCAACATGATCGTTGGTGCAACCTTCCTGACTATGTTGCAGCACTTTGGTAATGCAAATACCTTCTGGATTTACGGCGCGCTGAACGTTGTATTTATTGTTCTGACCTTTATGTTGATTCCAGAAACTAAAAACGTTTCTCTTGAACATATCGAAGCCAATCTTATGAGTGGTAAAGCGTTAAAAGACTTGGGTAAATAATAACTAAGAAACTACACCAAGCACGAAAAGCCGGTCTTCGGACCGGCTTTTTTATGCCTAAAATTCGGGTTGTTGAACTCTTGTGGTTGAATTTTGTTCAAATTAAACGCATTTGAACGTGCCACAACCTGCTGAGCTTTGAGTTAAGCAAATAGGCAACTAAGTTCCGGATGCATTTAAATGAACTTAAAGGGCAGTACTTGAGGCCGATTTATCCAGTGTTAAACGTTCTTGGTGACCAATAACTACTTGGCAAAACGTTTAGCTTGTCTAAATCCGCCTCAGATTGGCACAAAACCAATTACAAAAGGAACCGCCTTTAAGCAAACAAAAGTTAAACGGTAAAGGCACTCATGGCATCGACCAGTTGTTTGGACAGTTGATTGAGTTTTTGGCTTTGTTCTCGAGTATCACTCACCGCTTGCATCGCCTGCTGTGATTGTTGATGCATCTGTTCGCTAGTTTGAGCAACTTGAGTGGATGTGGCATTTTGTTCTTCTGCCATTGCTGCAATTTGATCAATTAACTGAGCGAGGGCATTGACTGCTTGGCTTACATTCTGCCGAATATTTTCCTCTTCTGAGAGTTCATCATTGGACTGTTTGGCTCGTTGTGTTGCTTGGGCCATTGCTTGGGCTGCACTATTAGCGCCTTCACTTAAGGCATCAATACTATGTTGTATTTTGCCTGTTGAATCTTGGGTTTTCGCCGCTAGTTGGCGCACCTCGTCAGCTACAACCGCAAATCCGCGGCCATGATCGCCAGCTCTTGCTGCCTCAATTGCTGCGTTTAGTGCCAGTAGATTGGTTTGTTCCGCAATCGTTTGAATCACATTTAAAACGGTGGCTATTTCTTCGCTTAAATTGACGAAGTTAGCAACTTGCTGGTTGGCGCTTTCAATCTCATCATCTAATTGGTGAATCAGTGACGAGACTCGCCCTGATATTTGTTGATTTTGTTGGTTGGTTTGGCGAAGAGTATCAACGTGATGTTGGATATCCAATACTGCCTGAGTTTGTTCATCCACTGCTTGAGAAGATTCACGCATTGCTGCATTGATCTCTTCTAACGATTGATTTTGATGTGAAACTAAATCAAAGGCATGATCGCTTCGAACACTGAGCTGGCTAATGCTTTGTTGCGACGATTGGCCGTTATCATTCACTTTCTGAATGAGTTTACGGGTTGTTTGTAAGAATCGATTGATTGAATTGCCCATGTGGGCAATTTCATCTTCCCCATGGGTTGGAATCGTTTGGGTAAGATCGCCGCCACCTTTGGCTAATTTCGATAAACTAGAGCTTAAATTTTGAATGCGTTTTTGCACTCGGATGACTAGCAATATGCCGATTGCTGCCAGTAGTAAGATCCCACCGCCAATTTGAATCGCGATTGTTTTCTGAGTTATTTGATGTGATAGGCGCGTGAGCGCGCTCGTTAAATCAGCGGTATTTTTCTGATTCATTTTTAACAAAGAGCTCGCCAGTACGTTCAGTCCTTGTTGGCTGGATTGACTCATCTGCGCTAGTAATTGTTGGCTATGCGCCACAATTGATTGGCGAGCTTTGGCCGAATCAGCCTGTATTTTCTTCTGTTCAGCCATAAAATTGCCCATGTTATAGGCGACATCTAATTGGGCGATGACGCCACCCTGGAATTTGATTGGCGTTTTTGTAAAGTATATTTCTGGGTCTTGTTGGGCTGCGTTAATAACGCGTTCTAACGCGCGGTTCCCTTTGCCTTTAATATCTAATTGCTGAACTCTGGGTTTTGAGCGATCGAGTGAATGCGTCAGTAATTGTCCTTTGGGCGAGACAAAAGCTGCCACAATTACGTTGGGATTTTTTTGTGCTGCGAGAATAAGGTCAGTCATTTGGCCTAAATCATTGTCAAGAACAGCTTCAATCGAGCTGGTGACAATCAATTGATTGTAGTTATCCGCTTCATCTTTAAATGCTTGCATCTGCCTTTGACTTTGGGCCTGCTGCTGTTGGTTTAGTAACTGTGTTAATGATTGATTGAGTTCCTCAGAAAGGGTTTGCGTTGTTTGGTGCAGGTCTGCAATCTGTTGTTCCTGGTTCTGTTTCAAAGTTTTTTGCATCGATTGGGTCTGTTGACTCAACGATTGTTGAATGGAAGCTTGAAGTTGTTTGATTTGAATAAATGATGAGAAGCCAATCGCTATAGTTTGTACGGCAATTAACAGGGCCGTTGCCAGTAAAATTAAGCGTAGCAAGGATTTATTTAACTGCTTTAACATCATAATGTCCCTATTTTCAAAATTTATCTTTATCTAGGGGCCATTAACCTTTGGGTTCATTTAAACGCATCCTGAACTTGGTTTGAATCCTGTTTGCTTAACTTAGAAAGCCAAACAGAATGCGATGCGTTCCAAATGCGCTTAATTTGAACAAAATTAAACCACCAAAGGTCAATAGCCCCTAGTGAACTGGCAGATACAAAAAAATTAGTTTCCATTATGACCAGAGTGTCTATATTGAACTGAGGTGCAATCCACATATTTTATTGATAGAACTAATCTTTATCCTTTATTGTGCACTTCTTGTTCACCCTTAAAGGTGACTTTCTTTGACAGGTTTTCATTCACGATTAAATTTCACCAGAGATTAATTGGAACAAATACCGACGTTAACGCATAATAATTGGATAGATTGCTAATCGCATACGACAAGGACGGTAGATGAAAAATACACGCGTTATTTCCACAGATGATATTTTGTTGACTCTATGTAATTCGGTCACCAAAGTATTGAGTGCCGCCACTGGCAGCGATGTGAATTATTCGGCGATGGTACAAAAAATCCATAAAACCTGTTTAAAACCAGATATTGGCTGTTTTGTTTTATTTGATGGTGGTTTTTCTGGGCTCGTCTTGATGAATTTTACCGCTCAAGCTGCGCTTGAAATTTATCAGACCTATATGAAAAATATGGGGATCTCAGAAAATGAATTAGCCACCCAACATACTTCCGATGAGGTTTCTAATGTCATGGGCGAGCTGATGAACCAAAGTATCGGTGATTTTACGGGTAAAATTGGCCGTGAACTGCATACCAGTATCACCCAAAACCAGCCCAAAATGTTGGCGATTAACAAGCAGGTTCTTATCTCGGTTGATACTAACCTAGATCGTCCTCAAGCCCGTCGAGTCACATTCGTTACCGCTCATAACAATATCTTTTATCTGGAATTGGCAATGGATAAAACCGAATTTATTCAGATTGCCGATATTGCCGAGTCTGAAGAAACTGACCCTGATCAGATCATTGCCGAAGCCAATCAGCAAGCTGAAAAACCCGTCGCTCAGGTTGTAGACCAAGATTTATTGGATGAATTAGGCATTTAAGTTTTCGATAGTTCGTTCTGGATGATGGAATGTTACAATGGTGTTTTTGTTTGGGAATGACTCTTGAGTACACCACAAGATCACCAATTTATGGAGCAGGCGTTATTGTTAGCGCAGCAAGCTGAGCAACACGGAGAGATCCCTGTTGGCGCGGTGGTCGTGCATAATGGACAGATCATCGGTCGGGGATGGAATCATTCGATTACCAGCCATGATGCAACAGGGCACGCAGAAATTATGGCGCTTCGTGATGCAGGCCTTCATCTAGAAAATTATCGCCTTATTGATACAACCCTATACGTCACCTTAGAGCCTTGTCCGATGTGTGCAGGTGCAATGGTGCATGCGCGGGTTTCAAGACTTGTATTCGGTGCTTTTGATCAAAAGACGGGAGCGGCTGGGAGTGTATTTAATCTTACTGGTGATGGGCGGTTGAATCATCAATTGGATGTTGAGGGTGGTGTGGAGCAGGAACGCTGTTCAGCGCTCCTGAGTGAGTTTTTCCGCAACAGGCGAAAAGCCATTAAAGCTGCGAAAAAACTCAAGACTTCTCAGCAAAGCTGAGATTTTTTAATTTTCGCTTTCACCAATCAGCTCAGTTAAAGCAAAACTGCGCTGACGCCATAGGGTTTTTTTATGTTGGCGCGCAAGTTGTATGCGCCGGCGAGGTGAATGCGTGGCATGATGACGTTTTCTAACCATCTTCATCCCTCCTTCTATTGTTATTTTTGTATTACATTTTTTTCGCTTTTAAACCTATCAATTTTGTATTACAGGTTAGTGACAGTCAACAATTTTTTTACCAATTTATCATTTTTTGAACATTTATCAGCGAACCTGTTTAATTTGGTTCCAACGTTGCTGCGCATCTAAAAGTATAAGGCTTTGATAGTACTGGCGAATATTATTCACATAATTATATGCTTCGCTGCCTCGGGCATAACCGTACTGAGTCTTTCTATACCAGCGTTTTTGCATTAATAGTGGTAAACGTTCTTTGACGTCAGTCCAACTATTCGGATCGCCCCCTTGCAGTTTTGTGATGCGCCGGACGTCGAGCATATGGCCAAACCCCATATTATAAGCTGCCAGAGCAAACCAGATTTTTTCATCATCGTGGATACTATCAGGAACTAGCGAAATCAGCCGTTGGAGATAATCGGCACCACCTCGAATACTTTGTTCGACATTGAGTCGATTAGTCACGCCCATCAAGTGTGCTGTTTTAAGGGTCAACATCATCATTCCGCGCACGCCAGTGTGCGAGCGCGCTCGAGGATCCCAATGCGACTCTTGGTATGAAACGGCGGCAATCAGTCGCCAATCCAAATCACCACTATAACGTTTAAACCAGCTTTCATAACGGGGCAATACCGCTTTAACCGCCCGCAAGAACGAACGAGTATCCACATAGTCAAACTGTTCTATATGGCCAAAATATTTTTCTACAAGTTTTGCAATGGTGCTGTCTTGATGTTTTTTGCCGAAAAAATCGATTAATACTGAATAGAGCGAGTCATCTTTTGAGCGATTAATCGCCCAGCTAATAGGCACGCTTTTTCGCAGCACAAAGGCACTGGCAAGTTTAGGATAATAGCGCTGTGTTAACGCTAAGATTTTGTTATCAACCACGGCGTATTTGAGCTGACCTTGGTGGACTTCTCGCAATAAGTCTTCATCATCGAGTTGATCGTCAGCATCAATTTTTAGATTCGCAAAGCGTTTGCTAAGCCGTTTAAGTACGCTCTCGTGAAAACTTCCGGCGGTGACGCCGACGCTGTCATCAACATCTGCTAATGTTTGCGGCGCTGGCGTACCTTTTAGGTAAACCAAAACGCTATCGACATCATAAAATTCAGGTGAAAAACGAAACTGTTCGCGAAGTCGAGCTGTTGGGATTAACGACGCTGCAATCAGATCGACTCGCTTTTGTTTGAGTGCATTATAAAGATCCGCTTGGCTGTATAACGGGATCATTTTCAGTCTTAAGCCCAGCGAGTGAGCAAAGTCATTAAGCAACTCATAATCAATCCCGGTGGGTTGATCGTTTTGATCGTAATAGAAGTTGCGAGACGAATATAGAGTGCCTACTCTGAGTTCTTTGTGATACTCCAGCTGTTCAAGTTCAGAGCGATGTTGATGCAGTGGATGACACCCACTTAAAACTGTCACTAAAAGGATCAAAACCGCTGCCTGTTTAAACAGACCAACAAAAGGGTGTAAGTATATTTTTACATCCGTTTTATACAACTGAACGCCTTAATCCTGAAAATATCGAGCCTGCTAGTTTACCATTGATCTTCTATTCGATCTTGTAATGAAACATCAATAATTTCATTGCGTTATGAATATTTTTAAGAAATTAAGCAGATTTGAATGCATAAAAACCAGACAATTACTGATACTTCTCTTGGTATTTATCATCTCGAACTCGGTCTCGTTCTGCTTTGATTGCTCATTTATCCTTTATCGGATGAGGCTCGTTTAAAATAGGTTGATTTGAACAAAATTTAACCATCAAAGTGAAGCGCCTCTAAACGAGAGAGAAGTTTCTGGCCTAATTCATGGAGTTTGTGCTTTCAAGGCGGTGACTTTAGCCCCTGTTATTCTTTATAATAGAGTCTAATTTACCCCCCACGGTTAAATTGGATGTTTTTTGAACATTACTTTTAGCCACAAGACGCATACGAGTACACAATTTATGGAAATCTTGCGTGGTGCTCCGGCACTTTCTGAATTTCGCATCTCTCAGTTGTTAAAGCAGGCAAGTGAGCAATCGCTACCGGTTGTTGATATCTATGCCGAGTTTGTTCATTTCGCTGATTTAAAAGGTAGTTTAACTCAGGAACAACATACCGTTCTAGAAAAGCTGTTGCGCTATGGTCCAACCATTGCTGAGCACGCTGTTGATGGTGAGTTATTCTTGGTTGCACCTCGGCCTGGAACTATTTCGCCATGGTCATCCAAAGCAACTGATATTGCTCATAACTGCGGGTTAGACGCACTGAGTCGTATTGAGCGAGGAACTGCTTTTTATGTCCAGTTCAGCCAACCTTTAAATGAGCTACAACAAGCGCAGTTTAAAGCACTGATTCACGATCGTATGGTTGAATCGGTATTCTCGTCATTAGAGCAAGCTAGTGCACTATTTAGCCACGCAACTCCAGCTCCTGTTGTCAGCGTTGATATTCTCGGTCAGGGACGAGAAGCACTTGAGCGTGCCAACCTTGAGTTAGGCCTTGCGCTAGCTGAAGATGAAATTGATTACTTAATTGAAAACTTTAAAAAGCTCAACCGTAATCCAAATGACGTTGAACTGATGATGTTTGCCCAAGCAAACTCAGAACATTGCCGCCACAAGATTTTTAATGCTGACTGGACTATCGATGGTGAAGTTCAGCCAAAATCGCTGTTTAAAATGATTAAAAACACCTTTGAATGTCACAGTGAAGGTGTGCTTTCAGCGTATAAAGATAACGCATCAGTTATGGAAGGCTCTGTCGCTGGCCGTTTCTTCCCGGATAGTCATAGTTATCAGTATGGTTATCATCAGGAACCGATTCATATTCTGATGAAAGTTGAAACGCATAACCATCCAACGGCTATTTCTCCTTTTCCTGGTGCAGCAACTGGTTCTGGCGGTGAAATTCGTGATGAAGGTGCAACTGGACGAGGTTCTAAACCGAAAGCTGGCTTGGTTGGCTTTAGCGTGAGTAACTTGCGTATTCCGGGCTTCGTCCAGCCGTGGGAAAGTGATTTTGGCAAACCTTCGCGTATTGTTAGCGCGCTGGATATCATGATTGATGGTCCACTGGGTGGCGCTGCATTTAACAATGAATTTGGCCGACCAAACTTGCTGGGATATTTCCGTACCTATGAAGAGCAAGTGAATAGCTTTAATGGATTCGAAGTCCGTGGCTATCACAAACCGATTATGATGGCCGGTGGTGTGGGTAACATCCGTGGTGAACATGTTGAGAAAGGTGAAATCCCTGTTTCAGCTAAAATCATTGTGCTGGGTGGCCCTGCTATGAATATCGGCTTAGGTGGGGGCGCTGCATCTTCAATGGCGTCTGGCCAGTCGGCTGAAGATTTAGATTTTGCCTCTGTACAGCGCGGTAACCCAGAGATGGAACGCCGTTGTCAGGAAGTGATTGACCGTTGCTGGCAGATGGGCGATCAAAACCCAATTTCGTTTATTCATGATATCGGTGCTGGTGGGTTATCGAATGCTTGCCCAGAACTGGTTAATGACGGTGGCCGCGGCGGCGTATTTGAGCTTCGCGAAGTTCCAAATGATGAACCGGGAATGTCGCCGTTAGAAATTTGGTGTAACGAATCTCAAGAACGCTATGTGCTGGCAGTTCCTGCCAACCGAATTGATGAATTTGATGCAATCTGTCAGCGTGAACGTGCTCCATATGCGGTGATTGGCGAAGCGACTGAACAACGCGATCTTATCTTGCACGACGAGCATTTTTCGAATAAACCGATTCAATTACCGCTCGAAGTGTTGTTAGGTAAACCACCTAAAATGCATCGTGATGTCAAACGCTTAAGCTTCCAAGGTACTGAGCTTGATACAAGCGCCATGAGCTTAGCGGATGCTGCTGAGCGCATTTTACGCTTACCATCAGTTGCGGAAAAAACCTTCTTGATTACCATTGGTGACCGCTCGGTGACTGGCTTAGTTGCTCGTGATCAGATGGTTGGTCCTTGGCAAGTACCAGTGGCCGATTGCGCGATTACGGCGGCAAGTTATGACACATATGCTGGTGAAGCCATGTCAATTGGTGAGCGCACTCCAACGGCATTAATTAATCATGCTGCAAGTGCTCGATTAGCCGTTGCTGAAGCAATCACGAACATCGCACCGGCACCCATTGGGGCAATGAGTCAGATTAAACTCTCAGCAAACTGGATGGCAGCCGCTGGGCACCCTGGTGAAGATGCCGGTTTATATGATGCAGTGAAAGCTGTCGGTGAGCAGCTTTGCCCTGAGCTTGAGCTAACAATCCCAGTTGGTAAAGACTCAATGTCGATGAAAACGAGCTGGCAGCAAGATGGCGAAGACAAAACGGTTACCGCTCCGTTATCTCTGATTATTAGTGCTTTTGCCAAAGTGACTGATGTTCGTAAAGCTGTCACACCACAGCTGAAAAATGATGCAGCAAGCTTACTGATTCTCATCGATTTAGGTCAGGGTAAAAATCGTTTAGGTGGTTCATCACTGGCTCAGGTTTACAAACAACTAGGCAATGTTGCTCCTGATGTCGATGATCCGGCGCTGTTGCGTGGCTTCTATCTTGCAATTCAGGAACTGTTGGGTAAAGGTAAATTACTTGCATACCATGACCGCAGTGATGGTGGTTTGTTTGCCACTGCCTCAGAAATGGCCTTCGCTGGACATTGCGGTGTGAATATCGCATTAGACCAACTGGCTGACGATGACTTAAGCGTCCTATTTAACGAAGAACTTGGCGCATTGATTCAGGTTTCTGGTGAAGATAAAGAATCCGTTATGACAACGCTTGCCGGTCACGGTTTAGTTAATTGCAGTTTTGTGGTTGGCCGTGTAAACAATGACGATACGATTCGCTTTACCCGTAATGGTGAAGTTGTATTGGCTGAGCCGCGTAACCATTATCGCCAAGTCTGGGCTGAAACGACTTATCAGATGCAGGCTCTTCGCGATAATCCTGAATGTGCTAAAGCTGAGTTCGTCGCTAAGCAGGATGAAAAAGATCCTGGTCTAAATGTGCACTTAAACTTTGATGTTCATGAAGATGTTGCCGCGCCAATGATCGCCAGTGGTGTTCGTCCTCAAATGGCTATTTTACGCGAGCAAGGTGTTAACTCTCACTCTGAGATGGCAGCTGCGTTTGACCGAGCTGGATTTGATGCAATTGATGTGCACATGAGCGATGTGCTCGCAGGCCGAGTAACTTTAGATAAATTTAGTGGTCTGGTCGCTTGTGGCGGCTTCTCTTATGGGGACGTGTTAGGTGCAGGGGAAGGCTGGGCTAAATCTATTTTGTTTAATCCGTTAGCTCGTGACCAATTTGCTCAGTTCTTTGAACGCTCAGATAGCTTTGCCTTAGGCATTTGTAACGGTTGTCAGATGCTGTCAACTTTAAAAGAGCTGATTCCTGGCGCTTCTCATTGGCCGCGGTTTGTTCGCAACCAATCAGAACAGTTTGAAGGGCGTTTTAGCTTGGTCGAAATTCAGTCATCACCATCATTATTCTTTAGTGATATGCAAGGTTCGAGAATGCCTATTGCTGTTGCCCATGGTGAAGGTCAAGTTGAAGTTCGCGACAGTGAACATCTAAGCGCGATTGAACAGAGCAATACGGTTGCGGTGCGCTTTGTTGACCATTATGGCCAAGCAACGCAGGCATATCCGTTTAACCCGAATGGTTCGGCGAATGGGATCACGGGGCTGACGACAACTGATGGTCGCGTTACTGTGATGATGCCTCATCCTGAACGTGTATTCCGAACTGTTGCTAACTCTTGGCATCCAGCTGATTGGGGCGAAGACAGCCCTTGGATGCGGATGTTTAGAAATGCCCGTAAACAGTTAGGATAATCCATTCGCTAAGAGTCAGTTACTCTTGTCTTTGGTGAAAACCTATTAAAAAGTGCCAGATAGTCAAATAGATTATCTGGCACTTTTATTTTAAATAGTCACCAGTCGGTCCGTTATGGGGCACCACTTTTTTTCGGTGCAATATCATTGACTGTGATGATATTCAAAATTTATGTCTACTCTCTTAACTCATTGTGTTTATGTTAAAAAGCAAAATCTCCCTACCTTTTTTTGTGCAAAAAAGCTTCATCCTGGGGCAATCATTAAATCTTGATAACTGTTTGATTACTTGGCCCCGCTTAGTAATCAGTGAGTTATAAATTCTTTGAATAGTTGGCTTAATAAATGCCTGTATATACAGGCCTATAATTAATGTTGCTCTTAACAAGGAATAATAGTTATGACTGAAGCTTTATCGTTTACCCGAAAGCTGCCTATGGCGGCTGTTGCTCTGAGTTTGTTGGTCGGTGGAAGTTTTGCTGCACATGCAAAAGAATGGACATCGGTCAAAATAGCAACAGAAGGGAATTATGAACCCTGGAACTTGACCCTTCCAGGAGGGAAAGTGGGGGGATTTGAACCTGAACTCGTGGCGAATCTGTGTAAGCGCATCAAGATTAAATGCGAATTAACGACGCAAAATTGGGACGGCATGATCGCTGGTTTAAATGCTGGTAAATACGATGTCATTATGGACTCAATCGTCATTACTCCCGAACGTAAAAAAGTGATCGACTTCTCTATCCCTTATGCTGCGACTCCTGCCAGTTTTATCACCAAGAAAACCGATTTATTAAGTAAAGCTCAAGATAACGTTATTAAAATTCCGGCGGGTAGCTCGAAAATAGATGCGGTTGTTGCACCACTGCAAAAAGCGTTAGAAGGAAAAATTATTGGGATGCAATCAGGTAGCGTTTATACCGATTTCCTTGATAAATACTTTGCTAAGTCAACTGTGCGCGAATATAGCTCAGCTGCAGCTGCAATTTTAGATTTACGTTCTGGTCGTATTGATGCAGTTTTTGATGACGTAACTTTCTCTAATGCGTTTTTAAGCAAACCTGCTAATAAATCCATTCACTTTGCGGGCCCTAAAATTGGTGGTTCAATTTGGGGAGCTGGTGAAGCTTTAGGTTTTCGTAAATCAGATACCGATTTGAGTGCTAAATTTGATGCTGCGATTAAAGCTGCATTAAAAGATGGAACCGTTAAAAAATTAAGTCAGAAATGGTTTCACACTGATGTTACCCCATAGGCGGTAATTATGAATGCACTGATTCAATCTATATTTGGGCAAAACAGTTGGAGTGGCTTGATTATTCAGGCCACGATTACCACTTTGCTGTTATCCATCGTTGCGATGATTGTTGGCGCGGTTATTGGGGCATTGGTCGCTTCATGTAAATTGTCTTCTCGTCGTTTATTTAATCAAATTGGCAATGGTTATTCGATTATTTTTCGCGGTGTTCCTGAGCTATTAATTATCTACCTGTTTTATTTTGGTGGTTCTGGATTTGTTAGTTATTTTGCAAAGATGTTTGGGCATCAGGGATTTGTCGAAATTCCTCCTTTTTTAGTGGGAGGATTAGCCGTTGGGCTGATTAGTGCCTCCTACCAAGGCGAAGTGTTTCGAGCGGCTAAAGCGGCTCAACCAGCCGGACAAATCGAAGCAGCACTCGCTATTGGCATGAATAGAAAGCTTATTTTCCTTCGTATTATTGTTCCACAAGTTATTCGTTATGCTCTTCCCGGTTTAGCTAATGTTTGGCAAATGAGCCTGAAAGACTCTGCGTTGATCTCAGTTACCGGCGTTATCGAAATTATGCGTGCCAGCCAAATGATTTCGGGTTCGACTGGCGAATATCTGCGTTATTACATGGTTGGTGGTGCTTGTTATTTGATTTTGACGTTTATCACGAACCAACTATTTGAACGGATGGAAAAAAGAATGAACCACGTTCGTTCTAAATCAGCGGCGGAGGTGGCGGCCTAATGGATATTCAATTTATCTATCATACGGTCATGAAATTGCTGGCGGCTTTACCTATCACTCTAGAGCTTTTTATCTGTTCGCTTATTTTAGGTTTGTTTTTGGCACTGGTTATTTTAGCTCTTAGGATTAACCAAAATCCGCTATTAAGCTATTTTGCGCGGGGATATATTTTAATCTTTCGTGGTACGCCACTGCTGATTCAATTATTTGTCGTTTACTACGGTTTAGGTCAACTGGAGTGGATTCAAAATAGTTTCTTGTGGCCTATTTTTCGCGAACCTTTTAATTGTGCGGTGCTATCGATTGCGCTTTGTACGGCAGGCTATACTGCAGAGATTTTTCGGGGGGCGTTGCTCTCTGTTCCCAGTGGACAAATTGAAGCAGGCAAAGCTTGTGGGATGAGTCGGGCGTTGTTAATCCGCCGTATTATCGCACCAATTATGATCCGTTATGCATTACCTGCTTATTCAACCGAAGCAATTATGCTCATCAAATCAACGACTCTTGCCAGTCTTGTTACGGTTTGGGAAGTCACTGGTGTGGCGCAGCAAATTATTCAAAGAACATACCGAACCATGGAGGTATTTATCTGTGCGGCGGTCATTTACCTCATCATCAATTATGTCATTGTGAAAATCTATGGCTGTATCGAAAAGAAACTAACGGTGCATACTAAACCGGCTGACCAAATGGCAGAACCTAAGGCCATTTCTGAGGAGTCTTGTTAATGAATTCTGTTCTTCCCACAACTTTAAATGTGTCGTCATTACATAAATCATTTGGTGCAAATCAGGTCCTCAAAGGCATTTCATTAGAGGCTAAAAAAGGTGATGTCATCTCCATTTTAGGCTCAAGTGGCTCTGGGAAAAGTACTTTTTTACGCTGCTTAAATTTTTTAGAGCAGCCTGATTCAGGAATTATTCATGTTGCTGGTGAAAAAGTCATTTTTGAGCGTGAAAAAAAGATGAATCAGAGTATTTCCAATAAACGTATCGAATACATTCGCACACGTTTAGGAATGGTCTTTCAAAGCTTTAATTTGTGGTCTCATTTAACGGTAGAACAGAATGTGATTGAAGGTCCAAGATATGTTTTAAAGCGATCTAAAGCTGAATGTATCGAACAAGCACATAGTTTGCTTAACCGGGTGGGAATGTTTGAAAAGCGTCATTTTTATCCTGAACAACTCTCTGGTGGTCAGCAGCAGCGAGTTGCGATAGCCAGAGCTTTGGCGATGGAGCCTGATGTGATGTTATTTGATGAGCCAACGTCAGCTTTAGACCCTGAATTAGTGGGTGAGGTTTTAAAAGTGATGCGCAGCCTTGCTGACGAAGGTCGGACAATGCTGGTCGTGACTCATGAAATGGGGTTTGCCCGTAATGTGTCAAATCAGGTGATCTTTATGCATCAGGGGGTTATCGATTGTCAGGGCACGCCAGATGAGATGTTTAAGCAAGGTGGCTCTCAGCGATTTAGTCAGTTTATTTCTAATAGTCACGAGTGATATATGAGCGAATCGAAAAATACCGTACTGTGGCAGGGCCAAAAAATCACTTGGCAAGATGTGGTTGATGTTGCCCGTCACCACTTTGTTTTGCAGCTTTCTGAGTCTGTTTGGCAACGCATTCATCAATCTCGGGATATCGTTCAGCAAATTGTGACAAGTCAAACCAGAGCCTATGGTATTACCACTGGGTTAGGGGCTCTAAGTGATGTGGTGTTGGATTCAGATAAGCTTAGTCAGTTATCGCATAACACAATTCAAAGTCATGCCTGCGGTGTTGGCGAGCCTTTAACCGACGAACAAACAAGAGCCATTATCTGTGCAGCCATTGCCAATTATAGTCATGGCCATTCGGGGATTTCTGCAGATGTTGTAAAAGCATTGCTTGCGCTGCTTAATCAGCAAATTACCCCTATAGTGCCTTCCCAAGGCTCTGTTGGCTATTTAACGCATATGGCTCATATCAGCTTGGCGTTAATCGGCATGGGTGAGGTTCATTATCAAAATCAAACCATGAGTGCCAAGCAGGCTTTGCAACTTGCTGGATTAAAACCGGTTACGCTAGGTGCAAAAGAAGGGTTAAGTCTGGTGAATGGCACGCCATGCATGACGGGGCTGGCAAGTTTGGCATTAACCGATGCAAGTATGCTCCTTGATTGGGCGGACATTATCGGTGCTATGAGTTTTGAATCGCTTAAAGGACAGTTAGATTGCCTGGATGAACAGATGCTTGCGCTTAAACCAAGTCCTGGCATTCAAACGGTCGGTAAGCGTATTCGAGAGTGTCTCAAAGACAGTCAAATTTTAAGCCAATGTCAGGGGATTCGAACGCAAGATGCCCTAAGTATTCGCTCTATGCCGCAGGTCCATGGGGCTTGTCGGGATCAGTTTGAACATTGTGAAAAACAGATTAATTGTGAATTAAATTCGGCAACAGATAATCCATTAATTTTAGGATCTGTTCAGCAGTGGCGTGTTATTTCACAAGCTCACCCTCATGGTGAATCTGTTGCAATGGCAACGGATTTACTGGCTATTGCACTTGCTGAAATTGGCTCAATGAGTGAGCGACGCCTTGATCGATTACTTAACCCACTAGTGAGTCAGCTACCTGCCTTTTTAGTTGCAGAGCCAGGCGTGAATTCAGGCATGATGATTGCTCAATATACCGCTGCGTCTTTATGTGCTGATAATAAAGCGGCTGCTCAACCAGCTGTATTAGATAATTATGTCACTTCAGCTTTACAAGAAGACCATTTAAGCTTTGGAACAAGATCTGCTCTGAAATTGCATTCGGTAGTTGCCAATACTCGTCATATTTTAGCCATTGAATATATTTTGGCAGCGCAAGCGGTTGAGTTTATCGGCTCTGAGCTGATGGGCTCTGGCACTTTTGTCGCTTGGCAGCATTTAAGAGAGAAGGTATCGAGCTGGCAATCTGACCGCTGGTTAGCGCCAGATATTGATAGTGCGACATCACTATTAAATTATCCACCCATGATGTAGTCAGCGTTTAATGTACTGATAAGACATTATATGTGCGCCAAGATGAAGTAGCAATTGTATTCAAAGGTGCAGAGGAGCAAGCTGACGCAATGTCAGCTTGTCATTGATTATAAACTGAAATTAAGCTGGATTTGACCTGGAGTAATTTCAATATCATCGGCAAAGCGTTTGGCTAACCACTGTTTGGTTTTATTTGGATCTAGTTTGTAAATTGGTTTTTGCTTGAGATAAATAGCCAACGATTTTTGAATTTTAGGCAAAAAGCGCTCAACCACTGGAGCTAGTTTAGCCGGTTGGATATCTTTAAGATCGATATGCAAATTTGTCAGATAAATCGCTCCCTCTTTTTTGTTATAGACTGGTTTGGAGCTAAAGGTTCCTTGACTGGTTACTTCAAAATCTTTAATGATGCTAGTGATATGAAGTTGAATTTGTCCCGTCAGCACAATTTGTTGCGTATTATCGCGACCAATTTGCACGTGTAATTGACTTAAGTTGGAATCGACTTCTGCCAGAGCTCCAATTTTGTATGATTTTTTATAATCAATATGTTTTTGAAGATACTGACTGATATCTGCTTCAGAGAGTTTATAACCACACCCGCTAACGACTGTGCAGGTAAGGGTTATAAGAAGTAATAATAGCGTTTTTTTCAAAGCGAGCCCCATCAGAGATAAACGATGCGTAATTCTACCAATATTTATCACTAAAACTATCGGGGTTTTCTTAACTGTTGCTTAATGAACTTCATTTTTTTATCTTTTCGGATAAAAAAATTTCATCATACAGCTAACTACTTAGCAATAAAAACCATATTTTTTATAAAAGTACTGGAAAAATGATTCACTTCGGCAGTACTATCGTTATGTATCTTAGTATATTACGATTGCTTGGTGTTCTCGGTGAAAGTGTACTAGCACTGAATTTTTTGATTGCTAATATGGAATTTTAGTCCTTAAAATAATTTAATAAAATCAAAATATTATATATTTTTTCTCTGCTTGTTACTGTCATTTGTGTCGTAGATATTAAGGAGATTTAAAACTATTTTAAGAATGGAGTTTCTATGAGTCAGTTAAGTTTTCGAATGCTTCGGTATAAATCTTTAGCGTTAGCGACTGCTGCAATGGTTTTAAGTTGTGGTGTACAAGCCGCCGAAAATGTCCATGTCACTTATGCCGGTTCAATGGGCGTAGTGATGGATAAAGTGCTAGGGCCTGCTTTTGCGAAACAAAATGACGTTCATTTCCAAGGCCAGGGGCAAGGTGCTTATGGCATGGCGCATCTGCTTGCATCGAAAAAAATTGTGGCCGATGTATTTGTTTCAATTACTCCTGGACCTATTGAAATTTTACAAAAAGCAGGATTAGTTGACCATGCTGTGCCGGTAGCCAGTACCAGTATGGTGATCGCATATAATCCTAAAGGTAAATATGCGAAACAATTTGCTCAAGCTGCGAAAAACCCCAATGATGCATGGTGGACCGTGCTGGAAAAACCAGATGTACGTTTTGGTCGCTCCGATCCTAAAACTGACCCTCAAGGGCGAAACATCATTTTTACGATGCAGTTAGCCGGATTGTATTATCACCATCCTAAAATGGCGGATAAAGTCTTAGGTGGCATACAGAATCCTAAACAGGTTTTCACTGAGGGTGGCTTGTTAACACGTCTTGAAGCCGGGCAAATTGACGCTTCATCTGGCTATGAAGCTTCGGTCAAATCGGCAGGTTTGCCATTTATTAGTTTGCCTGATCAAATTAACTTAAGTAACCCAGATATGTCTGCTAAATGGTATAGCAAAGCCGGCTTTAGTATCAAAGATGCTAAAGGAAAAGTGGAACATATGAGTACTCAGCCGTTGGTTTACTATGCCGCGGTACTTAAAAATGCACCAGAACCAAAAGAAGGGGAGGCTTTTATTAAATTTATGCAGAGCCATCAAGGATTGATGTTGCTTGAAAAAAGTGGTTATAGCGCCCCTAAAGGCGGAAAAATTTAGTTTTGCGTTCGTTCTCTCTGTCAACTCCGGCGCTAGCATTATTGTTAGCGCCGTTCATCACTTTATTTTGTATCACCCCTTGGGGCAATTTTCACCTTGATTATGGTGACAGTCAGTCTGTTATTGTATCGCTAGGCTTAGGTGGTATTGCTCTGGCATTTATTATTATCCTTGGGACACCGCTGGCATGGTGGCTGGCTCGTAGCCATTCGCATTGGCGAAAAGTTGCAGAAATTATTGTATTAGTGCCGCTATTAACTCCGCCGCTTGCGATGGGGATGTTACTGGTTTCTGCTTATGGCCCTTACAGCTCGCTTGGCCGCTTACTGCATTTTGTGGGAGTATCATTAAATAATAATCCCCCAGCGTTTGTTCTTGCGCAGATCTATGCGGCAATGCCTTGGTATGTTTTAAGTGCCAGAGCTGCATTTGAGCATATTCCGCGAGATATTGAAGATGTAGCACAAACGCTAGGAGCTAATTGGCGGCAAATTTTTATTCGATTATCCCTTCCTTTGTCCGCTCGAGGATTAGCAACCGGAGCCGCTTTAGCCTGGAGCCGTATTATCGGCGAATTTGGTGTTGTCATGGTCTTTTGTTATTTTCCGCAAGGTATCCCGGTCAAGCTCTATATTAACTTACAAGATAGCGGTGTGAATTCTGTTTATACCTTGTTATGGTTATTGCTAGTCACTGCACTACCACTGCCGTTATGGTGTTTAATGCGCCATCGAACCAATCCGTCACTTACTTAAGGTTTCTTTTCCCATTGCTTTATTGCTTGGTATTATAGCTTTGAGCGCTTGTTTTTCTGATAGTTATCTCCATATTAGATATGGTTTAGGGTATTCAATGAACAGAATACGATAAACTCATCTACGCTTTTTATAAGCAATAAGAATACATAACTGGTTTATTTCGAGCATGGAGAGTTGTCATCATATCGAAGAGTCATAAAAGATTATGGTGGATCATTGCTATTGTAGGCATGTTTGGTAGTGTCGTGGCAGTAGCTTCATATTTTGATATCCCACAGAAGACGAATGTTATGACAGTTCAACAGCAGCGTTATGCAGCTGAATGTCCCGGTTGGGTTAAATTAGCCGATGAGCAAGTGTCTACTTTGCCAAAGCAATTTAGTATCGCCAGCTGGAATATCTATAAAACGCAAAATACAGGTTGGAATAAGGTTTTAGAGAAGTTATCGCGCCAGGCTGATGTGATAGCTTTGCAAGAAGCTCGCGAATCAACAACGCAAAACTTTTGGCGCCAATTAGGTTGGTCTGCGACCATGCTTGAGGCTTTTTCAATGGGGCGACAAAGTGTGGGTGTGCAGTTGGCGTCAGCCAAACCACCTCTGCAGGTTTGCGGTAGCCGCCAACGCGAGCCATTAATTCGACTACCCAAATCATTGATCGTTGGTGTTTATCCGCTGGCAGATCAAAACAATGAGCTTTGGGTGATTAGTCTTCATTCAATCAACTTTTCTTTGCAAATCGCGCCATATTTACAGCAATTGAATGAAATAGCTCGTTTAATTGAGCAGCATGATGGGCCATTGGTCATCGCCGGAGATTTCAATACTTGGAGTAAGCGCCGTCAGCAGGTATTGCAGGAGTGGATGTCGAAATATAAGTTAATTCCTGTGCGCTTTAAAAATGATAAGCGCAGCCGTTTTTTTGGCCACGCTCTCGATCATATGTTCTATCGCGGTTTGAAATCGGTGCGTAGTCGTGTGATTACGACTGACGCATCCGATCATAATGCGCTACTTGCCACATTTCAGACTATACGTTCAAACGAGTGATATCGACATAAACGCGTAACTTCTGACCAGGTTGCAGGTAGCTATGGCTTTTCAGATCGTTCCATTTCACCAAATCAGTCACATGCACTTTAAATTTGTTCGCAATCACTGACAGCGAATCGCCACTGCGTACTTCATAAACGATTTTGCGGGTTACACCGGTTTTCTTGGCTGATATTTTCTGCCAGATAACCAACTTTTGGTCTTTGTGCAGAGCATCTTTGGGGGATAGGCCATTCCATTTTGCCAGAGTGTGGTAATCGACATGAAATTTACGGCCAATCGTCCATAAGCTGTCACCAGAGCGCACCTGATAGTGCATCTTAATCGTCGATGGATGAGAGCGAGACTGAATTTTTGCCAGTCGCTGCGTTTCACTCAAAATATACTGGCTTGGTTTGCGTACCGAAACAGGTACCACCAGATGTTGACCAACCCGAATCAGGTTAGAGCTCAAATGGTTAACGCTGCGCAACATCTTCGTCGTTGTATGATAATTCGCAGCGATTTTATTTAAGCTATCACCAGATTTAACTAAGTGGCGCTCCCATTGAACTCGCTTACTTTTAGGAAGTTTCGCTAGAGCTGTTTTAAACGCATCAACTTTATCCATTGGGATCAGTAAATGGTGCGGACCATTTGGATCGGTTGCCCAACGATTAAAACCTGGATTAAGTTGATAAAGCTGCGCTAATTTCATACCAGCCATTCTGGCTGCCAAAGCTAAGTCGATTTGACTGCCGACATTAACTGATTCCAAATATGCTTTATTGGCAATAATTGGCAGCTTAATTCCATATTTTTCTGGATATTTAATGACTTCGCATAGCGCGAGCAATTTAGGAACATAAGCTTCTGTTTCAGAAGGCAAGTCGAGGTGCCAAAAATCAGTTGCGCGATGATGACGGCGATTATCCCGAATGGCGTCTAACACTCGACCTTGGCCTGAGTTATACGCGGCAATGGCGTTCAGCCAGTTGCCATCGAATAATTTATTGAGCCATTCAAGGTAATCAAGTGCTGCATCCGTTGATGCAACAACATCACGGCGACCATCGTACCACCAGTTTCGGCGTAGCCCTAAATGAGTGGCGGTATCTGGAATAATTTGCCACATTCCTGATGCTTGCCCATGAGAATAGGCAAACGGATCATAGGCACTTTCGATAACTGGCAATAATGCCAGCTCCATTGGCATTTGACGCTTCTTCAGCTGCTCGACCACCCAATACATATAAGGAGTCGCGCGTTTGGAGACTCGCTTTAAATAAGAAGGGTGATGACGAAACCAGTTCAGTTGAGCTTGTACTCGTTTGTCATGAACTGGAATATCAAAGCTCATATTATCGGCAAGACGCTTCCAAATATCGGTATAGACTACTGGCTGAGCTTCTTGCTCGGCGCTGTCCACTTCGACTGGCTGAGACTTGGTCACGTCAACATTGGTCGTCTTTGTTGAATCGGGCTCAGTTGGCGTCTGCGGCGACTTTACTGCTTGAGTCGGGGTATCTGCTTGATGATGAAGCTGGGTCATCTGACACCCAGTTAAAGCCATCACCATCAAACTGACCAATGTTAAACGCATCGTCTTTTTTGTCACCTTGAAAAAAATGCTGCTATGTTACGGATAGTTTTTAATCTATTCAAGTCAGAATCGGTCTTTATAGCCTCTTAATTGCGTAAATGTAGCAATTTCAGTGCCACAGTTTATTTGTAAATGGTGGCTAAGCGCTTGTTGCAGTGTAGTTTCATGACAACGCATAAAAGGATTAAGCTTTTTCTGTGATGCTAACGAAAAAGGCACAGTTGGTAGCCCCTGGGCGCGTTGTTTAAGCATCTCGGCTTGATATTCTTGCAATGATGGGTTGTAAGGCTCAACTGTTAAGGCAAATTTAAGATTTGCCATGGTGTATTCATGGGCCGCATAAACTTGAGTTTCTGGATTGAGTTTGGCAATGGCGGATAGACTTCCGAGCATTTGTTCGCAGCTGCCTTCAAAAAGGCGTCCGCATCCACAATTGAACAAAGTATCGCCACAAAATAACATATCATCAGTATAATAAACTACATGGCTGAGTGTATGCCCTGGGGTTGCCATTACTTTTAAAGAGCAATTTAATTCGCTCAATGAGATGGTATCCCCGTCATGGACCGCCGTTGCGTGAAACGGTAGCTTGATATCGGCTCCGGCAATAATTTGACACTCAGGAGCATAAGCTTTTAGCTGTTTAACTCCGCCAATATGATCCATATGATGGTGGGTGAGTAAAATATATTTAAGTTGCAAACCAAGAGCTTGAAGTCGCTCTATAACAGGCTCTGCTTCTCCTGGGTCAACGACGGCACAGGCTGTTTCGTTTGGTTGGTGAAGTAACCAAATATAGTTATCATTAAATGCGGGGATTGTCATAACTTGCATAGTAACGTTTCCCTTAATTTTTAAAATTATGGAGCATCATATTGATAGTATGCCAGAAACAATGGATGGAGTACGATGAAGCCAGCAAAAATTAGTCATAAAATCATAAGTCCTTTGCATTGGCAGGACTTCTCTGGTGGCGAATGGCTAAAAGAGCAGGAACAAATGCTTCTGGAGCGTTATCTAGCTAAAATTTATGGTTATTATTTGCTTAAACTGGGTCATTTAAGTACCGAGATGGATTGTCAGCAGTCGATGATTCGAAATCACATTAATGTTGCTGCTGCGCCCAATATTACGAAAGGAATCGTAGCTGAGCTCACTGCTTTGCCAATTCAGCAAAGTAGTGTTGATTTATGTTTACTAAGTCATACCCTTGATTTTGCAAGCGATCCTCATCAAATTTTACGTGAAGTTGAGCGTGTTCTCACCAGTGATGGCTATATTATCCTTAGTGGGTTTAATCCATTAAGCTTAATGGGCATTCGCGGATATCTGGGACGCCGACGGATTATTCCTTGGGCATGTCGAATGTTTGCTCCCATGCGCGTAAAAGACTGGTTACATCTTTTAGGATTTGAGGTGTTGCATGATGATCGCTATGCATTTACTAGCTTCGCAGGTGTTAAGCCTATCGGCGAGTGGCTGGAAAATGGCGGGCGTAGTTATGCCCGAACATTTTCATCGTGCTACTTTATTGTGGCTCGTAAACGGACTTCGTTTTTGACACCGATTAGTAACAAATGGCGGGTCAAAAAAGCGATTCCAGTAACGCCATTAGCTAGTTGATTGCTCATACCCTGTATCAATGCCCAAATCATCTGAGCAAGCCGCACTGCGGGCTAATTCATCACAGCGTTCGTTTTCTTCGTGCCCCGCATGTCCTTTAACCCAGTGCCACTGGATTTGATGGCGAGCCGCTGCTTTATCTAAGCGTTGCCACAAGTCGACATTTTTGACCGGTTGTTTGCTCGCTGTTTTCCAACCGCGTTTTTTCCAGTTATGGATCCACTGAGTAATGCCTTGACGGACGTATTGGCTGTCGGTGGTTAGAGTGACTTCACATGGACGAGTGAGCGTTTCTAAGCCAACAATCGTTGCCATTAGTTCCATTCTGTTATTGGTCGTCAGACGAAAACCTGCGGATAATTCGCGCTCTTTGCCTGCATATTGTAGGATGGCACCGTAACCACCCGGTCCAGGATTTCCCAGACAAGATCCATCGGTAAATAGTTGCACTGATTTAGTCATGCTTTGATAAAATGTTAGCTAAGTTATCTTTAGTTTCGCATAGGTGAACGAGTGAGCCAAATTCAACAGAAACGATTGATTGTTTTCGATACAGAAACCACGGGTATGAACAATGATGGCCCAGTTTATTTAGGGCATCGCGTTATCGAGATTGGGTGCGTGGAAGTGATCGATCGAAAACTAACCGGGCGAACCTATCATGTTTATATTAAACCCGACCGTCCCGTAGATCCTGAAGCGATAGAAGTCCATGGCATTACCGATGAGTTTTTGGCGGACAAGCCAGAATTTAAAGATATTGCCGATGATTTTATTGCGTTTATACGCGACGCCGAGATTGTCGCTCATAACGCGGGATTCGACGTTAGCTTTTTGAATCATGAATTCTCAAGGTTGCGCAATGTCAGTGAAACTATCGAAGATATGTGTCAGGTTACCGACTCCTTAATGGTGGCAAGGCGAGGGGAATATCTAGGACGAGAAGTTCAGCAGGTTCTTGGCAAACCACTACCATCACGCAAAAACTTAGATTCCCTATGTGATTATTACGGCGTTGATAGTAGCTCAAGGACTTATCACGGCGCGTTACTTGATGCGGAGTTACTCGCTGAAGTTTTTTTGAAAATGACCGGTGGTCAAAGTCGGTTAAATTTAACTGATGATCAAGGAAGTGGTGCCGATAGTTATATTCAGCGCTTAACAAAAAATCGTCCACCACTTAAAGTCGTGCAACCCGATGCCGAAGAATTACAGGCTCATCAACAGCGACTTGAATTAGTTAAGAAAAAAGGCGGTCACTGTCTCTGGCTTGAAGAGCAAGACGAATCTATAAGGGAGTAATTGTGTGCTGAGCCTGCAACGTTGGTTTGTTTTCATACTTATTGGCTTGGGGAGCATTCAAGCTCCATCCGCGTGGGCTGCAAATAGCACGCCGCTTATCGACGTTTATCGTAATCATAATATTCCGCTTATTGATAACCGCTTTCGCATCGACCCAAAAGTAAAGCAGGCAACATTTATGTTGCATCGACGCGCTGGGTCGCCTTCGGGAATATTGGTTCGCCCAGATGGTAGCAAAGTCTATTCTTGGGCACTGCCAAAGAATGTTGCTTGGTTGGAAAATCGCAATTTAGATGTGGTGACTATTACCAATCCAATGCCAGGGCCTTGGCAAGCGCTGGTTGAAACCAATAGCGACAAAAATGCAGTGCAGGTCATTAGTGACGTGGCGTTGCATGTCGAGCCGTTCCCGGTGGAAGTCTTTGTTGGTGAGCGACTCGTTCTAAAGGCTAGTTTGCTAGAAAGTGGCAAACCGATTGTATTTGGCCCATATATGGATAACGTCCTGTTGGGCGTCAGTGTTGATAGCGCAGGCAAGGTTCAGGATGAAAACTTTACGGTAGGGCATAAAGAGCTCACTGCGTTAGCTGATAATGGCAAAGCTTATGATGGTTATCCCCACGATGGGATATACACCGGCTACGTTAAGTTAGATATTCCAGCGGGCAAATACGATTTTAAAGTCTCTACAGCCAATGATGTTTTCACCCGAGCGTATCAGCAAATTTTGCTGGTGGCTCATCAGCCATATTCAGCAGAGCTTATTCTCCCGCAGGATGATCAGCCGCTGAAGATGCAGCTAAAGATTAACAAAGATGAAATTGCCCCGGATTCACTGATTATCGATGGTCGGATTTATAATAATGTAGATTTGAATCAGCATTTTGAAGTTCGCTCTCGCAATGCGCCTAAAGATCTAATTTTCACCCTCCCAACGCCTAAAAAACCCGGGACTTATCGTATGAACGCCACTGTTTATGCCGATACGATTGGTGGCAGAGCGGTGGTGATGGATATGCCAGAAAAAAGCTTCTATCTAGCGCCTAAAAGAGAGCCTGCGCCTGTTGTTGATGTGCCAGTTGAGGCAGCCCCTCCGCCACCGCCGCCAGCTAAATCACATTGGCTTGGATGGACTATTGCAGTTGTTATAGTGGTGTTGATGCTTGTCGGTGGTGGATTTGCTTGGATCTGGTGGCGCAAACGCAGAGCGTTTAAAAAAGCACTTGAAGAGGCATCGATTAAAGCCGATGAAAATATTGAGCTTGATCCACAGCCGAATGCGACAGGTAATAGTGCAACGGCACCTTCGGATGCAGTTACGCCAGGCATTGAAGGGGATGAGCCTGATTTAACTCAAGATGATGAAAAAGAGCCACCTCCCCAATAAGTTGGCTGTTTATACAGCAGTTGACACATTTTTTACAGAAAAAAGGGAAAAGCTAGTTGACTCGCTCTGCGCAGATACGTATTATCTGCGCCGCAGCTGAGGACAGATGCGGAGTGGTAGTTCAGTTGGTTAGAATACCGGCCTGTCACGCCGGGGGTCGCGGGTTCGAGTCCCGTCTACTCCG
>NZ_JBEQCS010000022.1:0-73045 GCF_046054195.1 Celerinatantimonas sediminis | reverse complement strand
GTGAAAGTAGGTCACTGCCAGGCTTCGAATCAGACCCTGTCCGAATGGACGGGGTTTTTTTATGCCTGTCATTTAGGATATCCCCCGCTGTTCCCTTTTGGATTGCCGATTTTTTTGCTAACCGATTTGCCCCCTCTATCCCTTTTTCTACCTCTATCTCTATCTTTATCTTTGAATCCATGACGGATGAATTGTTCCGTATTTTCCTTGTTTATTGATTGTTAGTCTTTGTGTTCTGCAGTGCCTTTCGTATTTTAGTTCTTTATCCTAAAGATTAGCTTGTTAGAGCTTCGAGCAACTTCTCTTATGATTTAAGTATTCCTGCATGCGGATATTGTCGAATAGATTTTGATCCTCTTAATTGGGTGACCATTTATTCTGTATTTTATCAATTCGTTCTGAATTTAGAATTAAATAACTATTTTGGCTAACCAAATTCTTTGTCTTAGTTCATTTTTATTGGATAAAGTGTGCTCAACTATGCATTTTGTATAAGATCTATCAGATATTTTCATCTATATGAGTTGATTAACATTTTTAAAATTGGTTAACCAATAGTATGAACATTACATTGTTATGGGAGATAGCAGAATGGATGTTCATTCTCATTTGGATAATCAGGTTGTCGAGCAGAGTGCACGACCAAAGCCTTTCGGTATGAAGGATAAGGTTGGTTATGCTCTAGGGGATTTAGCCAATAATCTTACGTTCGTTATATCTGCGGTGTTTCTTTTAAAGTTTTATACGGATGTGATGGGTATCTCGGCTGAGCTCGTAGGTTTAATGATGTTGCTGAGTAAGGTTGTTGATGCGTTTACTGATGTGACGATGGGGCAATTGGTCGATCGCAGTCAACCGAAAGCTAAGGGTAAGTTTTCGCCCTGGTTATTGCGCATGAGCGGTCCCATTGCTGTAGCTACCGTGTTGCTATTTCCTGTTTGGTTTACCCATATGCCAATGGGATTTAAAATCTTTTGGATGTTCTTCTCTTATCTTTTATGGGGAAGTGTCTGTTATACCGGGATTAATATTCCATATGGCTCGATGGCATCGGCTATCTCCAGCGATCCAATTGATCGTACGTCGTTGTCATCATGGCGCACAATTGGGGCAACTGTGGGAATTATGGTGGTTGGCGTTATTTTACCGCTGTTTGTGTTTTATAAAGAACCTAATGGCCATACGGTACTTTCATCAGAACATTTAGCGATTGGCGCGATTATATGCGCATTCCTCATGGTGGGCTGTTATCTTGGTTGTTATTTTATGTGTACCGAGCGAGTGAAAGTTAAAAAGTTAACCGTTAAATTTTCACTTACTAAACTGCTGTCGAGCCTGATTCATGATCGCGCTTTAATTGGCATTGTGCTTAGCTCTTTATTGTTGTTGGTTACACAACTTTCTTTAACCGGAACGGGAGCTTATATCTACCCTAATTATTTTGGTAATGTTTCGGCGTTTTCCATTGCGACTTTTTTGGGTGTTATTATTACCTTTGCCTTTACCCCGTTTGTAGTGAAGTTATCCCAGTGGTTTGGTAAAAAAGAGATCTCAGTTTTAAGCTCGCTTGTTAGCACTGTTTCGCTATTTGCTCTCTATTGGCTGCATACCCATAACATTTATGTTTGGTTTGTTTTCTACGCGATTGGCTATATTGGCATTGCCATTTTTACGTTGGTTTGTTGGGCGATGATAACCGATGTGATTGACGCCAATGAGCTTAGTACTCACCAACGAGAAGATGGCACAGTTTATTCGCTTTATTCGTTTTTTAGAAAAATAGGTCAGGCATTAGCTTCTGGGTTAACCGGGATTATGCTGTCAGTCGTTGGCTATTCATCTACCACAGCGTTTAGTCCAAACGTCGTTGATGGCATTTATGATATCACCTGCTTGATCCCGGCTGTCAGCTCTCTGGCCTTTGTCTTGGTACTCTGGTTTCTTTATCCATTGAATAAAAAAGCGGTTGCTCGCAATGTCGATGCGCTGCGTCGATTTCGCGCCAATAATGATGCGTGATAAGGATTTTTTATGATTTCAACATGTCAGTTTTTTAGTTCAGTATTAGCAACCAATGTGACCATCAATGTAGTGGTTCCGACCCCTGAAGGGGAGGAGCAGATCGTTGATGAAAATTTTGCGCGCAATTATCCCTATGAAAGTGGTTTTCCTGTTATCTACGTATTGCATGGTGCTTATGGTAATTGCCACTCTTGGGTTCGTTTTAGCAGTATTGAACGTTATGCGCAAAAGCATCGCTGTGTATTGGTGATGGCATCTGCTGAGAATAGCTTTTATCACAATGAGTTCTATGGCAATCGCTATTATGACTTTTTCGCTGATGAGCTGCCGCAGACGGCTGCGAATGTTTTTCCTATTTCAACTGAACGAGATAAGACATTTGTTGCTGGATTTTCGATGGGCGGTTATGGCGCTTGGCTTTTGGCACTTAAACATCCAGAGCGCTTTGCCAAAGCCGCCAGCCTATCAGGAGCTTTGGATTTAGCTTATCTATATGATTCTGTTCGATACGGTGGTGAAGATGGCCCGATAGGGTGGCGCCGCTTATTTAAAGATCCACAAAGTTTGCGTCAAAGCGATGCCGATCTAGTTAAATTGTATGACGATCTTAAATCTAGTGGCTGTGCTATTCCTGAACTTTATCAATCAATTGGTTTTGATGATCCGCTCTATGAGCTTAATCTTCAAATCAAAGATAAATTAACCCAGCGTCAAGCTCAGTTGGCATTTCACAGTGAGCCGGGCGGGCATAATTGGGAGTTTTGGGATAAAGATATTCAGCGTGTTTTGAACTGGATGCTTCCTTTGTAAACTCATATTAACTGATTGAAAATATCGGTATGTTAATTGCTAGTAGCTCTTTAAGAAAATTAGCTTTTTTAGAGGGCGAGCATGTTGGCTACTTCGCAAAATTCTCAACAGTGGTATGAGTATCTTGAACATGGCCGAGAGAAAACTTATCCTGCACATTCAATTATTTGCACGCCTAAACAGGAAGATAATCGCGTATTTGTGATGCGCTCCGGGCAGGCCAAAATTTGTCTCTATGGGGCGGCGCGTGAACAGACCCTCGGCTTTTTGGCTCCGCCTAGTCTGTATGTGACTCACACCCCTGTTTGGGTTGAGGCGATTACCGAATGCTCTATAAAAAGCTGGCCTATTCAACAAATTATGGAGTTGTTTAAGGCCGATCCGAGCTTGTCGATTCGAGTTATTAGTGAGATAGGCAAGCTGCTTTCACATGCAATTGAGATGATTGAAGACTTTGCTTTTCGTAATGTAGAAAGTCGTCTTGCTCGCTATCTGGTCTTTGAGTCTCAACGTTGTGGAGAAGGGGTAGTGCAACTGCCTGGGAATACCGAAACGCTAGCGAGCTTGCTTGGGACATCTCGTCAGACGCTCTCAACTATTTTGTCGCGAATGGCAAAACAAGGCTGGATCACTCGCGTCGATGCTAAGCATATTCAATTGCGTGATATCCAACAATTATCACAATTAGTTGATCCGCTGTCATCGAGCTGACAGTGCAACCTCTCATCTAATTGTAGGATGGGACTATATCCGATATCGATCTTTTAAGGCAGATAAATATGAATGAACCACAACTTGACCGTTATCAGAGCTTTTGCGGCATTGAGTGCGATAAAAAAGCAGATGAACTGGTAGGTCGATTAAAATCACAGCTAAATGAACTTGAACCGAATCATCCATGGCGTAGCTATTTCGAGCAAAAATTCGAAGAGCAAGCTAAGCATCATCAGGATAACCTGTATTATGTTGGCTCTCAGGTGAATGCTTTGTATAGCTATTTCGAAGAGATGGATGATGATGAAGGCACTGAGCTTTTAAGTGTTATTGAAGAGCAGTGCTGTTAAGTCCATTTACATCATTTTAAGAAAATGGTCGATAAATTATCGACCACCTCCTCAGATTCATTCCATCAGATTAGCTGTGCGTTAGCGCGTTTTGTATCGCTGTTTTTAAATGCCCGTCAGCTTGTTCTAAGTTTGTTTGTGCCTGTTCTACGTCTAGGCTTGTCATTGCCATTAAGATAGCGGTTTTCAACTGTCCATTAGCTGCCTTTAGTAGACTCTCGGCTTCGAGTTGAGTGCAATCAGTCAATTGCATCAAAATACGAAGTGAACGAGCTTTTAGCTTTAGGTTCGATGCTTTAAGGTCCACCATATAATTTTCATAGCATTTACCCATTCGCACCATGGCCGCCGTTGAGAGCATGTTGAGAATTAATTTTTGAGCCGTACCTGATTTAAGCCTCGTTGAACCGGCCAACACCTCTGGACCGACGACGGGCGTTAATGCCAACTGCGCTTCTTGGGCTATGGGGGAGTCTCTATTGCAACTAATCGCAATAGTGGTTGAGCCGATAGCATTCCCATATTCTAAAGCGCCGATGACATATGGGGTTCGGCCGCTGGCCGCAATACCGACGAGGGTATCGTTTGCGCTAAGTTTCAGTGCTTCTAGCTCTTCTTTGGCCAAGGTTGGCGAGTCTTCAGCCCCTTCTTGAGCCTTAAACATAGCCTCTTTGCCGCCAGCAATGAGTCCGATAACTTGCTGGTCACTGACGCCGAAAGTCGGTGGGCATTCGCTCGCATCTAAGACACCTAAGCGGCCGCTGGTACCAGCGCCGACATAAATCAAGCGGCCATTTTGTTGAAAGCTTTGGGTGATGAGATCAACCGCTTTTGCAACTTGCGGCAAAATATCAGCAATCGCCGTTGATACTTGCGCATCTTGCTGGTTCATCAACGTGACAATCGCGAGACTATCGAGCTCATCTAATTGCTTAGAAACTGGATTTTGTTGCTCAGAGGTCAGCGTCGCTAGCTCTTGAATGAGGTTTTCATTTTGCATTCGGTTCTCGTTTTATCGATTTATCGGTCAGCTTTGAATATGCCACCTAAGATAGCAGAGCGACTAGCCCCAGAGATATTCGGCATATTGATGGCAATGCCTTTTAAGCATTGTCGAGCAAGCCAGGCAAACGCCATGGCTTCCATATAATCTGAGTGAACCCCTCGTTTATCGGTGTTCATGACTTGCCACTGTGGTAATCGTGCTTGCAAGCGCTGCATTAGCGCTTTATTACGAGCACCACCACCGCATACAAGCAGCTCACCGGGTTGATTGGTTGGCAACTGGTCGGTAATGGTCATCGCAGTGAGCTCTAACAATGTTGCTTGCACATCTTCGCTCTTTTCGTGGTGACTCAGATGCGATAGCAACCATGCTAAATTAAAATGTTCTCGCCCAGTGCTCTTAGGCGGACGTTTAATGAAATAGTCATCCTGACGAAGTGCATCTAACAACTTGGGCAGAACTGTTCCGCTTTGCGCCCATTGGCCATCTTCATCCATTGCTAGTTGCCGACAATGATTTATCCAGCTATCGAGCAAGATATTTCCAGGGCCTGTGTCGTAGCCGCTCACGGGGCTATCGGCTTGTAGAATTGATATATTGGCAATGCCACCGATATTAAGAACGACCACTGTTTGCTCTTTTTGCCCAAACAACGCATGGTGAAAAGCCGGAACTAGTGGCGCGCCCTGACCGCCATAGGCTAAATCTTTACTGCGAAAATCACCAATGGTCGTGATGTGTGTTTGGGCGGCAATAAGGCTGGGATTATTTAATTGAATGCTATAGGGATAAGGCGGTTGTGGGTGATGTTGAACGGTTTGTCCATGGCAGC
Organism: Celerinatantimonas sediminis; assembly: GCF_046054195.1. Lineage (NCBI taxonomy): Bacteria > Pseudomonadati > Pseudomonadota > Gammaproteobacteria > Celerinatantimonadaceae > Celerinatantimonas > Celerinatantimonas sediminis. The sequence continues at coordinate 67,311 of NZ_JBEQCS010000022.1, read as the reverse complement.
CAATCGCTTTAATAGTTTGTTTATTAAGGCCATTTTGTTCACACATATGGTTAATCGCATCACTATAACATTGGCTAAGCCAAGTTGTGGCATAACCGACTTGGCTAATAGGAAGCGCTTTATCAAGGGCTATTTCATGGAGTAATTCTCGCAGCTCTTCTGGAAATGTTTCATTCAAGCTGGCAACAAGCTTTGGTTGTGGCGCTGAAAAATCAACGGCAACCACATCGATTCCATCCAGACTGGTTCCCGACATAACACCAATATAAAGTTCAGATTGCGGCTTGGACATAACACTCCTAATCTTGCATGGCCTGTGTGAGATAAGTTATAGCGTAAAGCGCTCTGGCCGATGTTCACTTATTTTAGCAAATATCTGCTCTGAATCATTTGGCTAATTGTCATGTGAACTCTTGCCAATAAGACTTTCATAGATCTTCTTTTTAATCCAGCCTGCGCTTTGATTGTGCGTTGATTAATCAGCCTTTTCGGCGTAGATTTATTATTGTTTTTTAACAAAACAATAATATTTAAATAACTAAAAAAGCGATCGACCAAGGACGTGTCACAACGTCCTTTTAAGACACCTGTGCCATCACCTTGATCATTGCCAGATACCCACGAGGTCCGGACCCTTATTTCTTGATGTTTTAATGATTAGATCAAAGGAGCTATATGGCACTGTTAAGCGAAAAAGACCGTCAACTCATTGAACGGTTGAATGAAATTGTTGGCCATTCCCATGTTCTCACTAAAGATTCTGCTACCCGTCGTTATCGCAAAGGGTTTCGTTTTGGTGATGGTCCGGTTTTAGCCGTTGTTAAACCCGGTTCTCTTTATGAGCAGTGGCAAATCTTGCAAGCCTGTGTTGCAGCCGATGTGATTGTCATTACGCAGGCGGCCAATACCGGGTTAACGGGCGGCTCAACTCCAGATGGCGATGATTATGATCGGCCAATCGTGATTGTAAATGTAATGCGCATTAATCAAGTTCATCTGATTCAAAATGGCAAACAGGTGGTTTGCTTACCGGGCTCAACCCTTGATGAACTGGAAAAATTGCTGCGGCCATTGGGGCGTGAACCGCATTCTGTTATTGGCTCATCATGTCTTGGGGCTTCTGTACTTGGTGGAATTTGTAATAACTCCGGTGGTTCGCTGGTGCGTCGTGGGCCTGCATACACTGAGCTGGCAATCTTTGCTCAGCTTGAAGCCGATGGTCAGTTAAAGCTCGTTAACCACTTGGGGATTGAGCTTGGGGATGACCCTAAAACGATTCTTGAGCAGTTAGAAAAAGGGCAGTTCAAACACGTCCATAGTATGGAAAATGCCAAAGCCAGCGATAACGAATACCAAGAACATATTCGCGATGTCGATGCCAATAGTGCCGCTCGTTTTAACGCAGACCCTAGGCGGCTTTATGAAGCATCGGGTTGTGCTGGCAAATTGATGGTGTTTGCTGTTCGCCTAGATACTTTTGAAGCACAAAAAGAGAATCAGGTCTTTTATATCGGAACTAATGACCCTGATATTTTGGAAGATTTGCGCCGTGAGATGTTGGCTCATTTTAAATCGCTACCTATCTCTGGCGAATATATTCACCGTGACTGTTACGATATTGCCGAAAAATATGGCAAAGATACATTTTTAATGATCAACTGGTTAGGCACCGATAGATTACCATTTTTCTTTTCATTGAAAAGTCGCTTTGATGGATGGTGCGCGCAGCTTCCAGGATTGTCAGAAACGCTTAGTGATCGCATCTTACAAGCTTTAAGTCGATTATTCCCCAACCATCTGCCAAAACGGATGCAACAATATCGCCAGCGCTATGAGCATCATTTACTGCTAAAAATGGCCGGTGATGGCATTAATGAAGCGCGCCAATATTTAAAAGAGTTCTTTAAAGACCATGAAGGCGACTTTTTTGAATGCACGCCAGATGAAGGTAAAAAAGCCTTTTTACATCGTTTTGCGGCAGCTGGCGCTGCGGTGCGTTATCGGGCGGTGCATCCTGATACCGTGGAAGATATTGTAGCGCTAGATATCGCCTTAAAACGCAATGAGCGGCATTGGCAGGAACATCTGCCAGAAGATATCGATAAAGATATCTTGGTTAAACTCTATTATGGCCATTTTTTCTGCCATGTATTTCATCAGGATTATGTCATTCGAAAAGGTGCCAATTGCTTGGAATTAGAGCACAAAATGTGGGCGTTGCTTGATAAGCGTCAGGCTCAATATCCCGCTGAACATAATGTGGGGCATCTATATCCAGCCAAACCTGAGCAAGCTAAGTTTTACCAACAACTTGACCCATGTAATGAGTTTAATCCAGGAATTGGTCAAACCTCTAAATGCAAACATTGGCACTAGCATAGATTTATTTAACAGTGCTAAGTGTGTAGGGGATTATCTTAGTTTTGCTAGCTGATTGTCTACATATTAACTGATAGTCTGAATGCGTATATTGGATGAGTCTGCTGGGATTTCATTAAATCCCAGCTTAACCCTAGCTTGATGTAAGTGGAGTGACTCATGACGAAACGTCCTGTCCGACTGTCGTTGCTTTTCGCCGGTGCTGCGCTTAGCCTTGGCGTGGGAATGGCGAATGCTCAGCCAACCCGCACGCTCAATGGCACGACAATCTATAATCCTAAAAAAGCTGAAAATGGCTATGTGTTGTTTTCAACTCAAAATCAGCAAACTTACCTTATCGATATGAACGGTCATGAAGTTCATCAATGGCATGCCGAGGGATTTCCTGCTCGGCCAATTCCACCTTCGCTTGCTAATGGTCAGCGAGGCCATGTATTAGTTCAAACCGCTCGGGTTGTTAATCCTGTAGAGCAGGCGAACCCGGGAAATGGCATGCTGAATCAGACCATTGCCGAGCTTGATTGGCAAGGTAAAGCTCAGTGGCAATGGGGCAGTAAAGCGCACCCAGCTCATCAGCACCACGATCTTATCAAATTGGCTAATGGCCATATTTTGTCGCTTAACGCCAATCTAAGCCATTTAAAAGGTTTTAATAAACGCATCATCGATAATCAGGTTCAAGAAATTAATGCTGATGGCAAGGTTGTTTGGAGTTGGTCGGCGGCTAAACATCTCACTGATTTTGGCCTTTCTAAAGCACAACTCGCGGAGCTAAAAAAAGCGGGTGGTTATGATTTTTTACATATTAATACGGCAGCTCCATTAGGTCCAAATCGCTGGTATGACGCCGGAGATAAACGATTTGCACCAGATAATATTTTGATTAATTCTCGAAACGTCAATGTCGCGCTAATTATTGACCGGCACACAGGGAAAGTCGTTTGGCGGGTGGGGCCAAATTATCCGACAACGCAGTGGTCGGGCAAGGTTCCGCGGCCCTTGGATCAAATCATTGGCGAACATGATGTCCACATGATCCCGAAAGGGTTTCCTGGCGCTGGCAATTTATTGATTTTTGATAATCAAGGAAACGCCAGCTTGAGTGTGAAAAATCGTAGTATGTTCTCAGCCTCAAGGGTTATTGAGGTGAACCCCGTGACCAAGCAGATTGTTTGGCAATATGATGCCAGTCTCTCTCATCGAGCCATTTGGACCTTTTTTAGTGGTTTTATCAGCAGTGCTCAGCGACTTAAAAATGGCAATACACTGATAAGTGAAGGTCAGAGTGGGCGTCTATTTCAGGTGACACCAAAAGGTGAGATTGTCTGGGAGTATATCAATCCACATTATGGTTATTCATCAAAAGAAGATACCTATCAAACTAACTACGTATACCGTGCTTATCAGGTAAATTATGACTGGGCGCCAAAAGGTACGCCTCATACTCAGCACGCTATCGCGACCAAATGTGCAGCGGCTTACCCTTGTGGCGTAGATGCTTCAAAGCAGTAATTATTTTGCCGCAGGGATGCTGCAATTTTCACGATTAATCGATGCGGTTATGATTGTGTTGGAATGCCCGAGTGAAATTTAAATTCGCAATCCGGTGATAAAATAAGGCTCTTTTCCAATTGTCCAAAAAATTGGATTCGTTCACTGATATCCGTTTGTGCGACTTGTTTTGCAAGCGTTAGATAATCCTGATAATGACGAGCCTCAGAACGCAGTAATGATTGATAAAACTGGCTTAAATGCGGATTAATAAGTGGTGCTAGCGCTGCAAATCGCTCGCAAGAGCGCGCTTCAATATACGCCGCGCAGATAAGTTTATCGATTAATGTTTGGGGCTCGTGAGTTGTGACATGGCCAAGCAGCCCTTTAGCGTAGCGACTTGAGGTGATGTTCTGATATTTGATATCGAGCGCATCCATTACCTCAAGGACCTGATAAAAATGGTGTAGCTCTTCTTTAATCAATAGCACCATTTTATCGATAATCTCTTGAGCGTACGAATTGTCAGCTTTTGCCAGTAACTTTTTGCCTAACCGGTTAGGCTGATTAAGTTGTCGCCAATCGCCTGTGTGGTGATAAATAAAGTTTTCATAAGGTACAAGCCAGTCAAGTAGCTGTTCTTGGCTAGCTTTATCCACGCCGTAACGCCGGATAAAGTACATGCCCGATTGTGCAGCTTTTAGCTCACATACTAGGTGGTCAATGAGTAAGACAGGTAAATTAGCAGGTTTAAGGGCTTCATCAATCCATGCTCGTGGGGTGTTACAGTATAAAAAAGAGTGGATTGGTGCTAATAATTCAGAACTCATGACTATTGACTAATTAACTTATAAAGAGACATTGATCATACCTTGGCATGATTAACTTGCCCAGTATTGATGACAGAATGCGGTGTAGCTAAGAGATGTAAAAAAGCTGTTCAATCAACATTGAACAGCTTTTTTTGTATCTGATTTATTGGAAATATAGCGCAGAAGTTACCCTGTTAATTATTTTGCTGTGAATGTTGATAGTGTCTGCGAGCTTTATTGCCTTTAACTAATACAACGAATACGGTGACTAATGCAATAATTGCGGCAATGACAAATAGCGAACTGGCATCCACCGGAATTAAATCTAAAAATGAAGATAAAAACTGTCCCGAAAAAATAGCCATTGATAGATAAGCTAAGTTTCTTCCCCGTCGCACCGGCGCACTATATTCGACAGTCATATGGTTGACCAACGGAATAGATAAACCAAACCCACACCCCATAAAAATCGCTCCAACAATTAATACCGACAGGTTGGTGCTTTGCCAGAGAATTAAATGAGCGATGCAATAGCTAATAAAGGCAATAGCCAAGGTCACAACATCACCGAATTTGCGATTAATGCGAGGCATTTGCGAGGCAGAAATCACAGCAATAACTGAAATAAACGACAAGAAAAATCCGGTCTGGTTTTCCCTAATCCCTAAAGAGTGAAAATATTGAGGGATGGTAATGATGGCGCAAAAAAAGATAAGCTGTGAGAGTACTGCGCTGAAAAATACAAACTTAATCAGCGGCGTGATTTTGCGATCCGCTGATTTACTAACGGATTCTTTCTCTTGGCTTGAGGCACTTTTATTTGGGACAAAGGCCAAAATACAAATCAGACAAAGCCAAGCCACTAAATAGAGCAAAAAAGGCCATCGCCAGCCAATGGTTGCAAGCTGTCCACCAATGGCTAAAAAGAACACCCCTCCTAGTTCAATTGCCATCCCTTGCCGGGCGATGATTTTAAGCCGAGCGGAGCCTGTGTAAAAACTGGTTAACAGAGCCGTACCCGATGACATGACCATTGCCGTTGCGCCACCGAGCAGTAATCGGTCGGCAAAGATGATAATCATCCCATGTAAAAACATGCCACCGACACCTAATAGACCATATCCGAATAGGCCAATCAGCAATGTTTTATGAAGTCCTAATTTTTCAATACAACTGCCTGCCAGTGGACCGAATAAAACAACCCCTAAGGATGGCAACGTGATCAACCAGCTCGCAGCATGAGGAACTCCCAGTTGCGGGGCAATAGCGGGTAAGCCTGGGACAATTACACAACCCACCATAATGGTCAGGCAGGCAACTAACATCAAGGCAAATTGTCCAGGTGCTGATAACTGAGCGGATTGCTCGTTCATGATGACTCTCCTTAATCAGTCAACCTGTCGCGCGAGCTTATTGTTAGAAAATTCCTTTGAATACTCCAAATGCCGCTATAGAAAACTGACCGATAATCGCTGTCTTGAGCTTGAAACCAAGCAAGACCTTTTTATCGATACTATGTGCAATAGAATTATTCGTTTATTTGGCGACACGAGAGCGTTTCTAAAATAACAGAGCGTTAATTTAGGACTATCGGATTGACCTCCGATTGAAGTCTTAGGAACTTTAAAAAGCTACGCAGGCACAGGTTTAAAGTGATCTACATCACGTTCTATCTTAACAAGAATGCATCAAATGGCAACGGTTTCAGCCTGAATGAACCATTGCCATTATTTGCTGCATGCCTTAATTACTGCACGGAATAATTAAGCGCTATTTGCCGGCCTTTAAATTGTCGATAACGATTAAGCAGTAACAATCCCAGAAAATAAACCGAACCAATCACAGCAACTAGTGTTCCAGCTGCTATTTGTTTGGGATAAAGCCAGACTTGTCCGAGCCAGTCAGCCCATAACATTAACGTGACACCGCATAATGATGCGAGTAAAAACTGCAACGTCGGTTTTCTTGCCCCCAGCATCATTGCCATGTGCGGAGCGATAAGGCCGATAAATGCGATAGGGCCAAGGGTTGCGGTAATTAGTGCGCATAAAAGTGCAACAATCGTGAGTAAAATTAATGAAGTAAGCTCGACATTCAACCCCCTTGATGCAGCAAAGGAGCGGCTGATGGATAAAAGCGCAAGTGCTCGGCTTAAGCCAAAAGAGAGAATACTTAAAAGTAGAACACCAATCGCTAGTATCATTGCCTGATTAGGTGTCACTCGATAAGTCGAGCCGGTGAGCCATTGGACGATGATATCGCTGTCTTGACCGCCTTTAGCCAGACAAAATTGAACAAAGGCTTGTAACGTCGCACTGAGTGCAATCCCGGTTAAAATCAGTGTTGAAGGTGCGTATTTGTGGCGTCTTCCTAGTAAAATGAGAATGACTAAAACACTCAAGCTGCCTAATAGCGCATTGACCCAGTGTGCTTCTAATAATGATTGACCTAAAAACAAGCTGGCAAAAATAAGGGCAAAAGTCGCCCCGGATGAAATCCCTAAAAGCTCAGGGCTAGCAAGTGGGTTATAGACGAGGCGTTGTAAAATAGTGCCAGCGATGGCCAATCCAATCCCCACACTAATGGCGGTTAAGGCGCGAGGCCAGCGGATACTCCACTGATAAGAGCTCAACCAGCCGAAACTGGAACTTGCTGGTTGATAGCTTAAGTACAACGCGACAACCGCTAATAGCAGCAGCGCTAAAGCGCAGCAATTGATGAGGCTAATTTGCGATTTTGCCCCAGGCAGGGAAATCTGAAATGAGTCTTGAGCCTGATTTTTTTTACGCGCAAACCAGATAAGTGCAGGTGCTCCAATAGAGGCTGCTGTGACACCACTTGGGACCAACTGTCCAAAATAGCTCGAAGCGACTAGCGCCAGTTGGTCGGTGACTAACAACAATAGTGCGCCAAGAATGATGCTGGCATAGAGCTCCATTTTAGGCGTGCGGGCGCCTAGACTTCGGGCAAAATTTGGGGTTAATAATCCAATAAAGCCAATGAGACCCACTGCCGTAATCGATGCGCTCACCAAAAAGATCCCGGCGGTCAATAATACAAAAAACCAAGGTACAACCGCCAGCCCTCGTCCAGCAGCACCTTGTTGACCAAGCCGTAATAGCGTCAAGACTCTTGGGGCAAGATAAACAAGTGGTAGTGCAACAAGAAGTTTTGGCCACAGCCAACTTAGCCAATGCCAACCATTTTGTGATAGATCACCGGCTCCCCACATGAAAACATTCTGAGCATATTCGCGATTGAGCACAATCAGCGCGCTTGCCACCGCACCTAGCAAGATATTGACGACCATGCCTGAAATCACCACTGGTAAGCCGGTTAGGTTTTTAAGGCCAGTTAAGATAAGAATCAAGGTAAAGGCGAGCAGGGCACCAGCTAGAGCTGCTAGTGCGCTGTAGTTAGCCGAAGCGGCTGGGGCAAAAATGCTTAATACAACCAACGCACACCAAGCGCCAGATGAGGTTCCCAATGTGAGCGGTGAAGTCAGTGGATTTTGCGTTAATTGCTGCATGAGACTGCCAACCAAACCAAATACAGCCCCAATGACCAATGCCATGATGAGTCTTGGTAGACGAGCATCAATGAATTGGTAATCATCAAAGCTGTGAATTTGCCCTTGGGCCGTGATGAGTTGCCACTGCGTTTTAAGTGATAATGGTTGTTGCCATTGTAAAAATATAACGGCTAACAGGAGGGTCACAAGCACCAAGGCAATCAGGTGGTTACGTTTCATGATTGCGCTCCTTTGAGCAGACTATCGGTGATAGCATCAGCCATATATTTAAGTGACATTGCGCCGCCATAATTCCAGACCGCTCGCACGGGCAAAACATGATGTTGTTGTACCACCGGTAGCGCTTGCCAAAGGACTGATTTTTTTAAAGCCGATTCTTGGTAAAAAGGGCGCAAATACAAGACATATCCAGAGTGTAGATTTTTAAGATAAGTAATTGGTTTTTGAATGATTCCCCAGCGGGCATCGGGCTGGGTAAGCGCACCTTTAAGGCCAATTTGTTGCAGGACATAACTGATAATCGCATTCTCAGTTGGTAAAAAGATGGCCGTCGTGCTGGCAAAGCGAATCACACAGACTTGTGGTAACTTGCCATGAAAGTGCTTAAGCAGTTTTTCACGCAGCTCTTTAAAATGAGCATGAAGCTTTGTCAGCTTCTGCTTGGCAAGTTGCTCTTTACCAAACACGGTTGCCAGCTGTTGAAAGGTTTTTATCGCTATTTGAGCATGATTCTGGTCTTTGGCAAAATTGGTGTAGACCAATACAGGTGCCAGTCTTTCAAGCAGCGGCTTGAGATCTGTTTGTACTTCACTGATGAGAATGATATCCGGCTTGAGTGCCGCTATTGCTTCAAAATTAGGCTCATAACGAGTTCCAACGGACACACTCTGCTTGGGTGCTAGAGGTTTGGCAACCCAGGTGTTATAACCCGATTTATTAGTTACTCCAACCGGTGTGACTCCAAGTTCGATGACTTGTTCGATGAGATCCCAATCAAGTACCACGGCGCGTTTAGGAATCGCTTTAAGCTGATGAACGCCGAGACTATCAGTGACCTCAAAAGCGAATGCTTGATGGGCTAAGCCAAAACACAATATTAGAACAGCCCATAACCGCACAGGGCTTAACAACTTTACGGGCATACAATGGCAACCTTGGTAGCTTGTGCTGAATTTGACTGAGGATGATCAAGTAGCTTAATTGGCGTTTGGTAAAGATCGCTTAAGCGCTGCTCATCTTCAAGCAATTGAGCATCGCCGGCAAAAGCGATTTGGCCTTGTTTTAATGCGATAATATGGTCGGCATAACGCAGTGCTAAATTGAGGTCATGTAATATGGCAACAACGCCATATTGGTTATCGTGATTTAGCTCAAAGAGCAGTTCCATGAGTTGATACTGGTGTTGTATATCAAGTGCCGAGGTCGGTTCATCTAATAATAGCAAGGGGGATTGCTGCGCTAAGAGCATTGAGATCCAGGCGCGTTGTCTCTCGCCACCTGAGAGCTCATCGGCTAGCGTGTTGGCAAACCCATCGATTTTTGTTCGCTGCATGGCATTGTCGATAATCTGATAGTCTTCTTCCTTCCAACGACCCAGTGCGCCGCGCCAAGGGAATCGCCCTAATTTGACGAGCTCTTGAACCGTTAATCCGGCGCTATTGGGCAGTTTTTGCGGTAAAAAAGCGACGGCTTTTGCCAGCTCTTTGCTTTTATATTCGCTAACCGATTGTCCGTTAAGTGTAATTTGGCCTTGTTCGGGTGTTTGTTGACCGGATAACAGACTCATCATTGTCGATTTGCCGGAGCCATTGTGGCCTAAAATAACCGTGAACTTATCTGTAGGTATCGACAGATTTGGAACATCTAAAATGGCGCGATTACCACGGATGACTTTAATGTCAGACAACTTATACATAATGACTTCTTATAAAAATTGATCGGCTTGTGACTATCTAATTTTGTTAAATCTGCTGATTGATCCGGTACTGTCATCAATCTACTTGTTGGTAACGAGATTAATTATTATTTCCATTCTACTTGAGTTCAGCCATAAAATCAGCTCGCTTTAGTAATCTATTTTTTACTTAATAATGGAAGGTCGATTTATATATTTTTAATTTATTCAGTAGGTTATTTTTATTTGATATATTTAAAATATATTTTTTAGTTGCTCTAAGAGTTGCTAAGGGGCCAGTGATTCTCTCACCGAGTTTAAGGCCAATCACTCAAGACTAGCGCAATACTGTTTGATCTTGGCTGGCTACACCAGACAAGGTCCATGATCATTTAGCCTCAAGGTGTATAATTATTGATGCAGATCAGTTATTTTTCTTATATGTTGGTCAGTAGTGGTAAATATCACCTTCGATTATCGCTTTTTAGTTAGTCAAATTCGATGGACTGGCTGTTGATAGTGTAAGGAGCGTTGAATTTCTTAGTCTTAAAATTTTTTCGATTTATGCATCGTTTATTGGTTAAAAAGTAAATAACAGGATCAGCAATTTATGGCGCGCATTTTAGTGATTTTTGCCCACCCAGCTTTTCATAAAAGTTTAGCCAACCGATATTTAATCGATGCTATTAATTCTATGCAAGACGTGACGATTCGCGATCTTTATCAGCAATATCCCAACGGTTTTATCGATACATTGGCTGAACAATCAATTTTGTCCCAGCATGATATTTTAATTTTGCAACATCCTCTTTATTGGTACTCAGCGCCGGCCTTACTCAAAGAGTGGATGGATTTAGTTTTGACCCGCAGCTACGTTTACTCTGATTCAGAAAATCAATCTGCGAAGTTGACCCAAATGCTGCAAGTCGTCAGCTGCGGTGGCTCGTTAACCTCGTATCATCCCAATGGTTATAACCGTTATACCTTGCGCCAATTTTTATTGCCGTTTGAGCAGACGGCAACTTTATGTGGAATGCGTTATTTACCGCCATTTGTGATTGATGGCGTTCACAAACATGGTGACTCAGAACGCCTTAGCCAGTTTGCCAATCGTTATCGACATCTATTAGAGCAACTAAGAGAGGAATCATTGACTATTGATGAAAGCTGCCATTACCTTTCTCATCCAGAAGCGGAGGCCTAATGGAGCATTCGTTATGGTTTGATGCCTTCATCTATTTGGCTGCGGCGGTTTTATCGGTGCCAATCGCAACACGGTTAGGGTTGGGGTCGGTCTTAGGGTATCTCATTGCGGGAGCTATTATCGGCCCATATGTTTTGGGATTTGTGGGCGGTTCGCCAGATGTGATGCATTTTGCCGAGTTCGGCGTCGTCATTATGCTGTTCTTGATTGGGCTTGAATTAAAGCCATCGCGATTGTGGCGCCTTAAAAAATCAATCTTTTTTACCGGTGGCTTGCAAGTGGTGCTGACTTGCCTGGTGATTTGGTCTATTGGATTAGCTGCGGGATTATCTGGTCGGATGTCCATCGCTCTTGGGCTCATTTTATCGGTCTCTTCAACGGCCTTGGTGCTGCAGAGTTTACAAGAAAAAGGGCTCTTAAAAACGCCCGCCGGACGACACTCATTTTCAGTGTTATTGTTTCAAGATATTGCCGTTATTCCGATGTTGGCAGTGATCCCTTTCTTGGCTGTATCAAGTGCGATGGTGCACGTTGATTCATCGATTCCTGCTTGGTTACGGGTTAGTGAAATTGCCGCTGTGATTGGCGGAATTATTTTTGGCGGGCATTATTTATTGCGCCCTGTGTTTCGTATGGTTGCCCAATCCAATATGCGCGAGTTGTTTGTGGCTGCCGCACTTGCGCTGGTGGTTGGGATTGCTCAGGCAATGGATATGGTGGGGCTGTCGCCTGCTCTAGGTACATTTTTGGCTGGGGTAGTGTTAGCCGATAGCGAATATCGCCATGAGCTTGAAGCAGATGTTGAACCATTTAAAGGATTATTGCTGGGACTATTTTTTATCTCCGTTGGTGCCAATATTAACTTTAACTTACTTGCTCACCATGTTGGCATTATCAGTTTATTAGTGGTGTCGCTGGTGGTGATTAAGCTGGTGGTGCTGATTTTCATTGGCCTGTTATCTAAATTGCGCGGGGAAAACCTGGCAATATTCTCTTTGGCGTTGTCACAAAGTGGGGAATTTGGTTTTGTCTTAGTGTCGTTTGCCGGGAGCAGTTATGTCTTAAGTAAATCCGTTGTCGATATGACCACATTGGTGATTGCTCTTTCGATGGCCACGACTCCACTGTTGATGATGGCGGCTCAAGGTTGGTTATTTTCGCGGTTACATAAAAATCGCGCAGCAACACCAGAAAGCGATGTGACCGATGAGGGGAATCCGGTGATTATTGCCGGTTTCGGACGTTTTGGTCAGATAGTGGGGCGAATGCTCCATAGTAATCATATTGGTACGACAATCCTTGAGCATGATGCCAACCACATTAAGACGTTGGGACGTTTTGGTTTTAAAGTCTTTTATGGCAATGCGGCCAGAGCTGATTTATTAAGTGCTGCTGGTGCTGAAAATGCAAAATTGCTGATTGTGGCCGTTGATAACCCAGAGCGCACGCTTGAGATTGTGCGAATGGCGCGGCAAAACTTTCCTCATCTGATTATCTTAGCGCGAGCTGTCGACCGTCCGCATGCTTTAGAGCTGATGCGCTCTGGCGTTGATTATGTGCATCGAGAAACGTTGGGGTCTGGGGTTGCCATGGGGGTCGATGCCCTTGCAGAGCTTGGGTGGCGGGCCAATCAGGCTTATCGCATTGGTGAGTTTTTTAAATCTTACGACAATAAATTACTACGTGAGCAACTTTTAAAAGAGGATTACGACGGCGAATTCTTACGTCAAAGCCTGCGCTCTCAAGCCATGCTTGATAAGCTGCTCAACGATGATAGTCAAGTACCGAGTGAAGCTTATGAACAGGCTTGGGAAAGTTATGTCGGAGAGGATAAAAATTCGCAGACTCCGCAGATGCATCAAGCGCATAAACGCAATAAAAAGCAGCGCCAAGAGCGGATGAATAATCCGCTCGATTAGTGAATTATGCTTTAGTTTGGCGTACTCTCGATGCTATTTTTTCATCATCCTCTAAATATGGATGGAGAATATTAGCCAGCTTTTCTACATTATGACGAATAATGCCTGAGTCTTGCTCTAATAAGTCTGCTTCAACAATCTCATAATGCTTGGCTAATTTTTTATGGTTGGCGATTTTTACCGGCATAGAGCGCTGTTTACGGTAATTTTTTAGGGTTTCTTCACTAGCCGTTGCATTGTTGTAGATAATGCAATCGACAGACCGACCAATATAGTGCTCTAAAATAGACACAAATGATTCCAACGTGTAACCGTCTGTCTCACCAAATTTGGTCATAATGTTGCTGATATAAATAAGTTTAGCTGGGCTTTTTTGTAGGGCTTCACGCACGCCAGGAACCAGTAGATTCGGAATGATACTGGTATAGAGATCGCCCGGGCCTAAAATGACCGCTTTGACTTGTCGTAAACGTTCAATGACTCGCGGAAACACCGTGATTTGATCGCTGTGATGGGGCACTAAAAATACATTGGCTATTTTCTGGCGCTGATTCCCTCTGGGAACGTCAATTGCGCTTTCGCCAAAGATCTGTTCACCGTTGGTTAGCTGTGCCACGAGTGTCGATTTATCGGTGGTGACTGGTAAAATTTCGCCTCGTACATCAAGCAGTTGCGCTAATGCTTCAATGCCTGTTGAAAAAGATCCCGAATATTGACTCAGCATGGTCAGTAACATGTTGCCTGCACTATGGCCACGTAGCCGCTGGTTACCTGTAAAGCGTTTCAGTAACAATTTACGGGCCATATCACGATGGGGCGATAACGCTAAGATGCACTTTAAAATATCACCCGGTGGTAAAATACCTAGTTCATCGCGCAGCCTTCCGGTTGAACCGCCACTGTCTGTCATAGATACAATAGCACTGACGTCTAAATTTTCGGCATCACGCAGGGCGCTGAGTAACACAAATTGGCCACTGCCGCCGCCGATAGTGGCAATAGATCGATGAGCCGGATTAACAACGCGAGAATTCTGCAAAAATAGCTCCATTCATAAATAATTCAGAATATCTGTATTGTAGATTATTACGTTGTGACATCAATAGCTTGGTTAATTTTGCTATCGGGGTAATCAGCGCAATAACGTGTCATCTTCTTTAGTTATTTTTAGTCAGAGAACGCCCAATAAAGGCTGGCATAAACCAGCCTTTATTGATAAATGAATAGATGTTTGACGTCATTAATCGTTTGGTTGGGCTGCCAGTTTTGCTCTGATATAATCACTGTGCGCCAGGTAAACTAAATCTGCGATTTTACGGATTAACGCCTCTTCATGCGGGTCTAAATTGTTGTCAGCATAAGCAACTTGCCACAGAGCTAATATCATTTTATAGCGTTCTTCGTATTCGAGTTCTTTTACCAGACGGGTAAATTCATAAACGGAAACGGAATCTTCAGCGACTTTTTGTGCTTGAATGTAAAGTGCTCTTGATTCCTCCAGCGTTAATGATAATAATTGACTTAGCTGATGGTAAATGACGGATTGTTCTTCACCACTTTCGTTCGCATCAGCGGCACTAACCTGAATTAATAACGCTGCTGTAGCAAGCTTTAATTGTTCTTCTGGGCTTTGGGGGTGCTGTTCATCGCTTCCAAAAGCATTACGGATAAATTGTTGGAGTGATTCAAGCATTACAGATTCCTCATAGTTGGTCACAGAATTGTGGCAGAGTTAGCAGTTAAACCCAAATTTTTTATTTACAGGGCTTGAAAAATTCCCGTAAGGGACCATTTATATAGACAGTACCAAAATACTAAAACCACTATTTACTGCTTAACTCATTGTTTGTTAAGTCGTGAATGATAGCCACATCGAAGATGTTGTTATTTGAATATCGTTTTTTGTTACTCTCTTTTTATCGATATAAATAAGTGATTTGCTAATAACGATATTCGTTATTTGTTTTGGAGTATACTTAAATATATCTGTTACTTATTTTATCAATTACATATTGATTGGTTTAAAGATTCAATGACAAATACACCACGTACAAAATTAGACTGGTTGATTCGATTTCGTCGAGCCAAGACGCAGGAAACTCTCGATTTCATGCTAGAACGTGCTTTAGAACAACTTTCCACAACGACTGATAAAGCTGAAGCCATATTAGCTCATTCCGCTCGCCAAGATGAATTAGACTCTAGCCGCCGGGCTTTTTAATTTAGCAACATATTGATTGCTAATTGTCGATTATGAATGGCAATTAGAACATATTAGCTAAAGATAATATGCTGCTGAATATAGACTATGTTAATGCGGCATTTTTTCAGATCATCTTTCTTTATAGAAATTTACATTATATTAAATACTTGTATCGATAGATTTGTTTATTACAAACTAAAGAAGCATCTGAATAAATAGATAAAAATAAAGAATTAATAAACGCGGGAAATAGAATAGATATTAAGATGGTGCCGACTGCCGGAATCGAACTGGCGACCTACTGATTACAAGTCAGTTGCTCTACCTACTGAGCTAAGTCGGCGACGCTTAATGGAGCGCTATTAAACGGTTATTTTGCGATGATGTCAAACATCAAATCTAAAAAAATGCTGCTTGTGGCTATTTTTTGACATACAGTAAATGTATTGTCAGATGAATTGCTCAGATTGTCGGCAAACTTTGGATTGGCAGGACACCAGATCAATGATTGGTTAATTTAAAGGTGCTCTTAAAATGTTGCGTATTTTATTGTTATGCATCGGTTGGCTTTCTCTGGGGCTTGGGGTCATCGGGATTGTGTTGCCGCTGCTTCCTACCACGCCTTTTGTTTTGCTCTCGTGTGTCTGTTTTTCCAAAGCATCAAAACACTTTGAATCATGGCTACTGAATCATCGGTATTTCGGCACCATTATTACGAATTGGCGTAGCCACCGGGTTATTCCTAGTCGAGCAAAATGGTTAGCAGGTGCCATGCTGACTTTTTCTGCAATAACGCTTATTTTTGTTGAAATGCCATGGATAGGTCGAGTGATGACTTGGTGTATGTTAGCTGGGGTTTTCATCTTTATTATGACTCGGCGCTCCAAAATTGCGCAGCCAGAATGAAGTTTTATTCATTAAATTGACTAAACCTTATCCAATCAGCTTTTTTATATGGAAATTGCTCTTTACCTTTACCAATGTTTAGGTATACTACGCTGCGTCTTTAGGGGTGTAGTTCGAATTGGTAGAACAGCGGTCTCCAAAACCGACGGTTGGGGGTTCGAGTCCCTCCGCCCCTGCCAGATTTTAAAGGCCTGCTCATTGAGCAGGCTTTTTTGATCCGCTATGGTAACGTTTTGAGTCATGAAGAATCAGCCGATGCAACAACGTTCAATTGCTCTATTGCAACAGATGGGGATCCCCGTCTGGCTCTCTTGCAAGCGTGAAAATTCACTTACCTCAGTCCCATTATTGTGGGTTCATGATAACCCTGATGCGCTTAAAGCCTCACCTTTATGGCAAGGTGTTATTGTTGCAATTGGCGATAAAATCTCAGATATCGTTGTCGTAACTGCTGAACAATCGAGTCATTACTTAAGCCCAACGATTATTTGGACTTCAGAGCAGCCCCCTATGAGTGATGCCGATGTGAGTCGTTATATTTGGTCAGCACTATGTACGCAAGGCGCGCTAAAACGTCAATTTTGGCAGCAGATTTATCATGCCCTATTTAATTAAGCCTCTAGCGCGTGAGCAGCTAAATTCTATATTCGCTATCGAACAATCTGTTCAGCAACATCCTTGGAGCGTTAGCACGATTGAGCAAAGCTTCGGCGCACGCAGTAGTAATTTCGCTATCGAGCAACAGGGCCATCTTGCCGGTTATCTGTTTGCCCAAGTGATTGTTGATGAGGCAGAGTTATTAAACATTAGTGTTGGTAAAGACTATCAGCGCCAAGGGTTGGCAAAGGCATTGTTAACGGCCTGGTTTGAATATTTGCAAAAGAGCTCTGTGAGCCGCTGTTTATTAGAAGTACGAAAAAGTAACCTGGGTGCAATCGCACTTTATCAGCATTTAGGCTTTACTCTCGATGGTATTCGTAAAGACTATTATCCTTGTGTTAATGGCCGTGAAGATGCTTATCTAATGAGCCGAGTTATTTAATTTTTCCCATCCGCCATAGCTTTACGTTTTGCTATTTCAGTGACGCGCTGTAATGACAATTTGAGAGTGGTAATTGACAGTGGCATATGGTTGCCATTATCAATGCTATTTTTAGCGACCCAAATTTGATTCATTGGTAAGACTAAATGAGTTGAAACAGGGGGATGACGCTGATACTGAACAATCAATGCTGGTTGCATCCGAATTGGGTATTTTTTGGCAAAACGCTGGTGAACTTGATCAAGGTCGATGGTGTAGCGAACTTTGATATAGTTACGTGTGAAGTGGATAAAATCGGCATTGTTGATAATATTTTTTTCGAAATCTTTACAGATTTGGCAGGCTTTGCGCCGAAAATAAAAAAGAATAGGGCGGTTTTGCTGCTGGGAAATAGCCAAAGCTTGGCGATAGCCTTCATCTTCAAAATACCAGCCGTCACTGGCACTCACGCCATAGCTTTTCACATGAAAAACGTAAATATAACCACAGGCTAAAATAGCCACTAAAGCGGCTAAGGTTGCCAGCGACCAGGAACGGACTTTATTTCGTGAGACTTTCATAACTATCCCATTGAATTCTTTCACCATCCTCATCTTAGTATAGAGTGTAAATGGATGTTTGCTTTGGATCTTAAAAGGCGAGTCGCATCACCTAAATGCTCGGGCTGTTGATTGCTTACGCTTGGCATTTATCTTGGATTATCAGCACGATTATAAAAGAAGGAAATTTGTATATAGCATAAAAGAATAATAAATCTCTTGAATGAGAATAATTTTCATTTATATTGGTTGGATAATTTGTTCTTTTCTCAATTGATTCATTCTTAGGAGTTTCTCTTCATGCGCCATTCGATGAAGCTACTGTTGGTTATATGTAGCTGTTTAATTTCATGGGCTAGTTTTGCCAGTACTTACCCTTTAACGGTCACCGATATGGCGGGCCGCAAAGTAACAATTCAATCCGAGCCACAACGAATTGTGTTGCAAGATGGCCGTGACTTGATGATGTTGGCCCTTTTGGACCGCCAAAATCCGTTTAAACGTATCGTCGCTTGGAATAACCTGATTAAGCGTCATGACCGAGGAACTTGGAAGCCATTAGTAAAACAGTGGCCTGCGGGTGACAAAATTCTGGATATGAATTTTGGGGATAGCGGTAATTTAAATATCGAAGAGGTTATCACGCATCAGCCACAACTTTTGGTTGCAGAATTACGCGCAAAACCGGCGCTGGAACAATCTGGTGTGATTAAAAAATTAGCGAAGGTCAACGTGCCAGTTGTGTTTGTTGATACCGGCGTTCACCCTGTTAAAAATGCGCCTAAAAGTGTGGCATTACTGGGCGAAATTTTAAATAAACAGAGCAATGCTAAAGCGTATGTCGATTTTTATAAGAGTCATCTAGCCAAAGTTAAACAGCTCTCCCAGCAGGCAATTAAAGCCAATGGTGGCAAACGCATTCGAGTCTTTATGGAAGCGCATGCTGGTGCTAAAGGGCCTAATGATTGCTGCTTTACTCATAATCACTTTGGTTGGGGCCCTCAAATTGCCGCAGCTGGTGGAGAGAATGTCGGTGGCGAGCTGTTAAAAGGTCCAACTGGCGTTATTTCAATGGAAAAAGTACTCGAAATGCAGCCTGATGTTTATGTCATGAGTGGTGCTGATTTCGGGCCTGATTCATTAGCCTTACCTTTGGGTGGTGTTGTTTCCGCGCAGCGTGTCCATAAAGCATTTGTTGGATTATTAAATCGCCCTGGCTTTAAACAGCTCAATGCTTATAAAAATCATCGCGTTTATGGCATCTACCATCAGTTTTATAACCATGCGTATAACATCGTCTCTATTGAAGGGTTAGCCAAAGATTTTTATCCCAAAGCCTTTAAAAATATTGACCCGACCCAGACTTACCACACTATTTTGAGTCGCTTTACAGATATTAAAATTGGTGATGTGACTTTGTTTGCTCATGCAAAATATAAGTAAGTAGGACATGTAGATTTAGCCATGACTGATAGCGTTATTTCGCCGCAACCAGAGTGTTGCGGCGCTGTTGTTTATAAACACGACGTTCGCCGCAAGCTACTCTGGGTGATAAGTTTTACCTTGTTGGCCGTTCTTGCGGCGGTGACCGATGTGTTGTGTGGGTCTGGAACCTTACCTTGGAAAGTCGCGCTCAATGGGATTTTTCACCCCGATCAGGTGTCAGCCATGGTACGGGTGGTTATTTGGGATCTGCGCATGCCAGTTACCTTAACCGCTGTACTTGCTGGCATTGGTTTGGCATTGGCAGGTTCGCTGATGCAAACGGTGTTAGATAACCCATTGGCGGAGCCCTTCACGTTAGGAATTTCGGCTGCTGCAGGCTTTGGGGCTGCATTAGTTATCGTGTTTCAGACGGCTCTAATTAGCTGGTTACCAGTGGATTATCTGTTAACCGCCAATGCTTTTATTTTCTCTTTGGCAACGGTGTTGTTCATCGGTATCTTTGCTTCGCGTTGTGGTTTGTCGGTTGAGATGATTGTGATGCTGGGGATTGCGGTGCACTTTATCTTTTCGGCATTGCTGGGATTGGCGCAGTATCTAGCCGATGTCAATCAGTTGCAGTCTTTAGTATTTTGGATGATGGGGTCTTTGCAAAAAAGTAACTGGACTCAAGTCGGTATTAACACTGCCATTATTGCAGTGATTATTCCGATTCTATTGTTCTTATCTTGGCAGATTTCGGCGCTACGTGGTTTTGGTGAACAAGCGCAAGTGTTGGGGATCCCGGTTGCTAAGCTGCGGATGTTGCTGCTGATTTTTTCTGCATTAATGGCCAGCGCCATTACTGCAACCATTGGGGTGGTTGGCTTTATTGGTTTGGTCGCCCCCCACGTAGCTCGCATGCTGGTTGGCGAAGATCAGCGATTTACCCAGATTATGACAATGGTTGTTGGCGCTTTGCTCATGACGGTTGCATCGATTGTCAGCAAGATGCTGATTCCCGGCGTTATTTTACCTATCGGAATGGTGACATCTTTATTGGGGGTTCCATTCTTTTTATGGTTGATTTTGGGCCGACGGGTGCGGAGAAATTAAATGCTTGAAGTTCATGATTTAAGCGTCACGATTGGACGCACTGAAATTTTAAAGCCCACCAGCTTTTCTCTTGAAAATGGTCACTCTTTAGCATTATTGGGGCGCAATGGTGCAGGTAAATCAACGCTGGTGAAAGCTTTAGCGGGGATGTTGAAATACCGCGGCAGCGTTCAATTAGATGGCCAAGTTTTAGATAAAGTCAGCTATAAAGAGCGCAGCCAACTGATTGGATATATGGCGCAGGACTTTGCAGCTAATTCGGTGCGCTTGACCGTATTTGAACTGTTGCTGATGGCGCAAAATAGCCATAATATGCGCTTTTCTGCCTCGAGTGAAAGCATTGACCAAGCTCAGCGGATGCTCTCAACTCTTGGCATTGAAAGTTTAAGTGAGCGAATGAGCGATGAGATGTCAGGAGGGCAGCGCCAGAAAGTGGCTCTTGCATTAGCGCTCATTCGAAAACCTCAATTATTGCTGCTTGATGAGCCAACCTCTGCGCTTGATTTAGCCAACCAGTTGCAGTTACTCGAGCGAGTGTCTGATTACACCCATCAGCAGGGTATTTGTACTTTGATGGTCTTACATGATCTTAACTTGGCACACCGTTATGCAGATCAGACGATTATCCTTGAGTCGGGGCAAATTAGTGCCAAAGGGCAAACCGAGCAGGTGCTAACCGCCGAACAGATTGCGAAAAGTTATGGCGTTCATTGTGAGATTTTTGTCGGCTCTGATGGTTCTCGCAGTATTCATCCGCTCAGTGCGCTTGTGAATGTCTAGACATCAGCGGCCAGTCACGCGATGATAAACGCTAATTCCGTTGCTGTTAAAAGGATTGTTGTTCATGCGTGATGCAATTGATGCTGCTTATGTGAAAGCGCTCGCCCAAGAAATTCTCTCGATTGATTCTCCAAGTGGTTATTGCCAAAGTGTGATAAACCGCATTGAGCAAGAATGTGCTCTGTATGATGGCGAGTTTCGCCGCGATAATAAGGGCAATGGTATTTTTACGATTGCCGGAGCTGATAGCTCGCAAACCATTGGGGTTGGCGTGCACGTTGATACACTTGGTGCAATGGTGCGCAGCATTGACGAGAAAGGGCGCATTCGTTTCACACCAGTTGGCGGGCTAATTTGGCCGACAGCTGATGGCGAATACTGCACGATTCGTACTCGTGATGGACGTACTTATACCGGTACTTTTCTAAGTTTGTCGCCAGCGGCACATGTGTATAAAGATGCCAAATCTCGCCCTCGGGAACCTGAACAGATGTATGTGCGTCTTGATGAAGTGGTCGATACTGGCGACGATGTTCGTGCGCTGGGAATTGCGGTGGGTGATTACCTGTGTATTGAAACGAAAACGCAGATTACCACTAGCGATTTTATCAAATCCCGTTTTATCGATGATAAAATTAACGTTGCCAGTGTCTTTGGTTTGTTGAAATTGTTCGCCAGTGAAAAGATTCAGCCTCAATATAACGTCTCATTTGTTTTTTCCACTTATGAAGAAGTAGGCCATGGCGCGGCTTGCTTGCCGGATAATATCCAAGAGTTTATTGCGGTTGATATGGGCTGCATCGGGGATGATTTAACCTGCAATGAACGCCAAGTCAGTATTTGTGCTAAAGACTCATCCGGACCATATGATTATCTGATGGTGTCAAAACTGATTGAACTGGCAAAATCTTGCCAGCTTGATTATGCCGTTGATGTTTACCCATTTTATAGCTCGGATGCGAGCGCTGCGATGAAAGGCGGGCGTGATATTCGAGCCGCTCTGATTGGCCCTGGCGTCGATGCATCCCATGGTATGGAGCGAACTCATTATCAAGGCCTGGCGAATACAATTGCGCTGCTAGCCGCTTATCTGCAAGATGGTGCCGCTCGAGCATAAATAAAAAAGCCTGCCGTCAGGGCAGGCTTTTAGCGTCTATTTCAAGACATTAAATTCCCATACACAGGTATTTAATTTCACTATATTCTTCAATGCCATAACGAGAGCCTTCACGACCAACGCCGGATTCTTTAATGCCACCGAAAGGGACAACTTCGTTGGAGATTAACCCTTCATTGATGCCAACCATACCATATTCCAGTGCTTCACTAACGCGCCAGATGCGGCTTAGATCGCTGGCATAGAAATAGGCAGCCAGACCAAATGGGGTCGCATTGGCCAGCTCAACCGCTTGAGCTTCATCGGTAAATCTTACCAATGGAGCTACCGGGCCGAAGATCTCATTATTAAAGATATCCATTTGGGAGTTAACATCCGTTAGCACCGTTGGCTGATAGAACAGAGTATCGCCTTGTTGCTTGCCGCCAGTTGCTACTTTTGCGCCAGCTGAGATAGCTTGAGATACGAGTGCATTGACTTTGTCGATAGCGGCCTGATTAATCAGTGGGCCCATATTAACGCCTTTATCAAGGCCATTACCCAATTTAAACTGCGCAAGCGCAATGGTTAGTTTATCGGCAAATTCATCGTAAACCCCATCTTGTACCAAAATGCGGTTTGAGCAGATGCAAGTCTGACCACTATTGCGAAATTTTGAGGCGATGGCGCCTTTGACTGCTTTATCTATATCAGCATCATCAAAAACAATAAATGGTGCATTACCACCTAGTTCCATCGAGGTGCGTTTGACCGTATCAGCACATTGGCGCAGTAGTAATTTGCCAACAGGCGTTGAGCCGGTAAAACTGAGTTTGCGCACAACAGGGCTTTTTGTTAAAACACCACCAATCGCTTTCGAGTCAAGGCCTGTGACAATATTTAACACGCCTTCTGGCAAGCCTGCTCGCTGGGCAAGTTCAGCCAGAGCCAAAGCGCAAAGCGGGGTTTCTTCTGACGGTTTGACGACCATTGTGCAGCCTGCTGCCAGAGCCGGGGCTGCTTTGCGGGTAATCATCGCAATTGGAAAGTTCCATGGGGTGATAGCAGCGACAACACCAACGGGCTGGCGAATCGTTAATAAACGCTGTTTAGGGTTCGGTGATGGGATCACTTCACCATATTGACGTTTAGCCTCTTCGGCAAACCACTGTACAAATGAGGCACCATAAGCGACTTCGCCATTGGCTTCACTGAGTGACTTGCCTTGTTCTAGGGTCATCAAGGTGGCTAAATCTTGCTGGTTGTCCATAATTAGATCAAACCAGCGATTTAGCATTGTTCCGCGCTGTTTAGCAGTTAATGCTGACCAACTGGGAAGAGCTCGCTGGGCGGCGTGAACAGCCTGCTCAGTTTCTTTGGTACCACAATCGGTAATCTTTGTAATAGTCTCTGCGGTTGCTGGATTTATCACAGCAAACTTCTGTTCACTATCAAGCCACTGACCATCAATAAATGCTTGCTGTTTGAGCAGTGATGGGTCGGATAAAAGCATGACTAATTCTCCCCTGATCATTTGAGTATCTAATCAGAATATCACGAACTGTTTCGCCACCCCTAAATCAATTGCTCATTTGACGGACGTTTTGGCGCATC
Organism: Celerinatantimonas sediminis; assembly: GCF_046054195.1. Taxonomy (NCBI): domain Bacteria; kingdom Pseudomonadati; phylum Pseudomonadota; class Gammaproteobacteria; family Celerinatantimonadaceae; genus Celerinatantimonas; species Celerinatantimonas sediminis. Next base: position 43,362 of record NZ_JBEQCS010000022.1, on the reverse strand, counting down.
GTTAGGCAAAAAACAATACAGAAATGCGGGGATCAATACAATTAACCCTAAAACGATGAAGCTCCAATTAAAACTCCACAACATATTATTGCTGGGTGATATTTGGTAAAAAATTGCAAGCAACGTGGCGCCACAGGCAATCCCTAAGCTAAATCCTAATTGTTGGACAACCGATAACAGACCATTACCTGAGCTTGCTTGTTTATCGCTTAAATCACGCAGTGAAATTGTGCCGATCCCACTGAAGGTGATGGAATTCAACGCGCCTAAAATCGAGAGCTGAACGAGTATTAAAGGCAGGCTATGGTTAGTCAGTGTGAACGAGCCAAAACATAGAAATTGCAAACAACTCACCGTTCGCAACACGTTGCGATAACCATAGTGGTGGATTAGCCGAACCACATAACGTTTGGCAACCATCGCAAATAATGCAATTGGCATCATCGCTAAACCAGAAGCAAACGGTGACAACCCAAGCGCCAATTGCAGATAAAGTGGAATCAGCAGAGGCATGGCACCGCTGCCCATTCGGTAAAATAAGTTGGCAAAGATGCCAATGGTAAAGGTCGGAACTTTAAACAGCGTCGGTGAAAAAAGTGGTTTAGATTGCTTGCTGGCTAAGCACCAATACAGCGCGATTAAAATCACACCAGCAGCTAAGCTGTATAAAGGCCCATAGTTGCCAGCTTTATAGTGAGCAAGAGTATCCAGCCCGATGGTTAGTGTTGCCATGGCTCCAGCTAAAAGCGTAAATCCAATATAATCAAATCCTTCTTTGTGCTCTGAACGGATATCTGGCATCACTTTATTGGCAATCCATAAACCGATAATGGCAACCGGTAAGTTGATTAAAAATACCCAGTGCCAGTTTGCTATTTCAACTAAAAAACCACCTAGTGCAGGGCCAATAATCGGCCCTAATAATCCAGGCATCACCACAAAGCTCATCGCTGCCAGAAACTGATCTCTTGGAATTGTCCGTAAAATTGCCAGCCGCCCAACGGGTAACATCAACGAACCACCAATTGCTTGAATCACCCGAGAAATAATCAATTGATTGAGGTTTTGCGATTGCGCGCAGCAAAAAGAACCCACAGCAAACATTATCAGTGCAAACATGAAGACTCGGCGCGTTCCGAATCTGTCTGAAAGCCAACCAGAGGCAGGGATTAAAATGGCAATGGTTAGGAGATAAGCTTCAATAACCGATTGCATCTGTAGCGGACTTTCACCGAGAGCTTTGGCCATTGATGGTAGGGATGTATTAACGATAGTGCCATCGAGAGTCTGCATGAAAAAGGCGATGGCAACCAACCATAACAAGGGTTTACCGGTAACCGTTTTGTGCATAGGTATTCCTAGTGTTATATACTGCTATCGAGATAGCACGAAGATGAATGACAGCGTACTTAAGCCGGTTATAAGTACCATTTATTGTTGTAGAGTGCGCGTTACTTCGATAACGGCAGTGACTCAAACAGTGGTCAGGGCAATATTAGAAAATGCGACTAAGAATATAAGAAATAGAAATATTAAAGAAGTTCGTCAAGCTAAAAAAGCAGGCTTCGTGTCGCAACCCCGCAGATCATAACCAACTGGCATCGGCTTGTCCTTGGGGTAGCTCAATTTTACATTAAATTTTACAACGATTCAGGCTCTTGGAACTTTATTACAACATGATGGCGTGTGGCCTGAAGCCTGCGCTAAATTAGCATCCGTAAATTGATAATAACGCTGTTTTAGCTTATTCCAACGGCTCGGTTTAATCGTTACATCGGCAGCATTGAGTATAGTTTTTAACTGTGTTTCTCGCACATCATAGCTCAGATGAAGCGTATTGTTTGAAAATTCAATTGAATGTAACCCCGGAAAATCTTGTAACTGTTGGACCATTTCTTGTTGCAACGGGGTATTTAGTTTCAGTGAGCGTTTAACCAAAAAGTTAGCCATGAAGTCTCCTTACAAATACCAGTTGAATATTAGATACGTTTTAAATCAATAGAGACATTCTAAACCGTCCTTTGAGGGGAAAGTAAAGTACAAAAAATAATCTTATTGTATTTTTCTAGCATACAATTGTTAAATGTACTTGTACAATATGTCGGCAATTTGAGGGGTACAATTAAGTTGCTGGTACTTTAACGGGCTCTTGGCCCATCTTATTAAATATTAAGGTAATTTTAATGGGTTTGTTTTTTAAGAGTCAAAAGAATAAACAGCAGGATGAGGCTGAGTATAAAAATCAGTTGTTGTCTGCTGAATACACAGCAATTAATCAGGCGATGGCGGTGATCCATTTTGACATCGATGGCACGATTGAATCAGCGAATGACCGATTTTTAGAGTTGATGGGATACACCCAATCTCAGCTTGTTGGACAATCACATCGTAAATTATGCGAAAAAGACTATCAACAATCACAAGAATACCAAAAGTTTTGGCAGCGTTTGCAACATGGTGATAGTTTTTCTGGACGCGTTCCTCGCATTAACTCCAAAGGCGAGCAACTTTGGTTAGAAGCGGTCTATACACCGGTTAAAGATAATCAGGGCAAAGTGATTGGTGTTGTTAAATTAGCCTCTGATATTACCGAGCGGATGAATCGTTATTATCGTCAAAAAGCTGTGATTAACGCCTTTGACCGAGTAATGGCAACCATTGAATTTACCATTGACGGGACGGTTGTTGAGGCTAATGACAACTTTTTAAAGGTAATGGGTTATACCAAAGAGCAGATCAAAGGGTTACATCACAGTAAGTTTTGCGAAGATAGTTTTGCCAATAGTGAAGCGTATCGCCAATTTTGGAAAAAATTAGCACGTGGTGAGTTTATTGCTGACCGGATTAAGCGCATTGCGCGTGATGGTTCAATACGTTGGCTACAAGCCAGCTACAACCCCATTATTGATGAAGCAGGACGCGTCACCGGTGTGATTAAATTTGCCACAGATATCACTGATGAAGTTTTGCATCAGGATGCAGAGCGAGAGAGCGCAAGTTTTGCTCATCATGTTTCGGAGCAAACGCTGCAGTGGTGTGCCGAAGGCGTTGAACAGATTGATGACAGCGTGAAAATAACGCAGGTTACTGCCAAGAAAATCAAAGATGCGAGCAATGAGGTGAAAGTCTTGGGTGAGCGCTCAGAGCAGATTACCTCTATCGTTCAAACCATTAATAGTATCGCTGAGCAGACGAACTTGCTTGCGCTGAATGCGGCGATTGAAGCGGCCCGTGCAGGTGAATATGGTCGCGGCTTTGCTGTGGTGGCTGATGAAGTGCGAAATCTGGCAAAACGCTCTGCTGAATCTACCGCCGAAATCGATAAAATGATTGAAGATATTCAAAATCAAAGTGATGTTGCCGTCAGGCACATGGATGATCTGTTACCTCAGGTTGAAAAAAGCGTTGAGGTCACCGATAAAATTGGTCAGATGATGTCAAAAATCAATGAGCATGCGCAATCAGTGGTAGAGGCTATCGGCCAATTTGCCCATATGCAGAAATAATGTAGATGTTTAATTAGCCATAAAAAAACAGCTCCTGATGGAGCTGTTTTTATTGGCTTTAGCAAAACTTATACATCATAAGTAGTTGATGCAGTATTGCCGCCTTTACCGGTCCAGTTCGTATGGAAGAACTCACCACGTGATTTGTCAGTGCGTTCGTAAGTATGTGCACCAAAGTAGTCACGTTGCGCCTGAATCATATTCGCTGGCAGGCGATCAGTTGTGTAACCATCTAAGAAGGTCAATGCAGAAGCCATACACGGCATTGGCAGACCAACTTCAATTGATTTAGCAACCACTTTACGCCAAGAGCTCATGCAGTCTTCCAAGATACCTTTGAAGTAAGGATCTGAACCTAAGAACTGCAGCTCTGGATCATTTTCGTAAGCATCACGGATATTACCCAAGAATGCACTACGGATGATACAACCGCCACGCCACATCAGTGCCACACCACCATAGTTCAACTCCCAGTTGAACTGTTCAGATGCTTCACGAATCAGCATAAAGCCTTGCGTGTAAGAGATGATTTTAGAAGCTAACAGCGCTTGGCGAATCGCTTCTAACCACTGTGCTTTGTCACCTTCAACTTTACCAATCTGTTTGTTGAACAGTTTAGATGCTGCAACACGCTGATCTTTTAATGAAGACAGGCAACGAGAAAAGACTGATTCAGAGATCAAAGTCAGTGGAATACCTAAGTCCAGTGCGTTGATACCTGTCCATTTACCGGTCCCTTTTTGACCAGCAGCATCAAGAATGTGCTCAACCAGCGGCTGACCATCTTCATCTTTATAGCCTAGGATATCAGTGGTGATTTCAACCAAGTAGCTATCCAGCTCAGTGGTATTCCACTGTTTGAAAGCAGCCTGCATCTCTTCATAGCTCATGCCTAACCCTTCTTTCATGAAGTGGTAAGCTTCGCTAATCAGCTGCATGTCGCCATATTCGATACCGTTGTGAACCATTTTGACAAAGTGGCCAGCGCCATCTTTACCAACCCAGTCACAGCAAGGTTCGTTTTTATCGGTTTTAGCTGAGATGCCCTGTAAAATTGGTTTTACAAAAGGCCATGCTTCAGGGTTACCACCAGGCATGATTGATGGTCCGAAGCGAGCTCCCTCTTCACCACCTGAAACACCAGTACCAATGTAACGGATACCTTTGTCTGCCAGTTCCTGAGTACGACGGTTAGTATCTGGATAGTTAGAGTTACCACCATCGATGATGATGTCTCCTTTATCCAGCAGTGGAACTAGGCTTTCGATAAATTTATCGACTACATTCCCAGCGCGCACCATCAGCATAATTTTGCGTGGCGTTTCCAGTTTTTCAACTAGATCTTCCAGAGAATAAGCGCCGATAATGTCAGTGCCTTTGGCTGCATCGTTAAGAAAATCGTCTACTTTTGAAGTTGTACGGTTAAATGCCACGACTTTAAAACCATGGTCATTCATGTTGAGAATCAGGTTCTGGCCCATTACCGCCAGACCGATAACCCCGATATCACCTTTTTTCATTTGAGCTCCTTACTTATAAATCTTTGGCTGCATTGGCATCTAAATACCACTCAGTGATGTTTCTCGCTTTAATTTTTGCCGCAGGGTAGGGCAAGTCAACTGCGTCATGGGTCGCAATCTCTTTGAGACGCTGCGCCTTGCCTTCACCTAATACAAGATAGGTGATTCGTTCTGCGTTGCTCAGCAGTCGAGCACTTTTAGAAACTCGTAATTGTCCACTTTGTGGATGTGCTGCCACGAGTGTCAAATCTGGATCATTAAAGTCAGTATGATGAGGAAACAGTGACGCGGTGTGTCCGTCATCTCCCATACCTAATAAAATCCAGTCAAAAGCTGGGATCCCATGTAATTTAGGAACCTTCTGGCAGATCTCTTGCGCTAAACGCTGTGCTTCATCTTCTGGATCATTTTCACCAATGATGCGGTGAATATTATCAGAATCGATCTGAATATGATCAAATAACAGCTCTTTGGCCTGACCATAGTTGCTTTCTGGATCGTTTGGAGCGACACAGCGTTCATCACCCCACCAGAAATGCAGGTTATTCCAGTTAATTTTATCGCTGTAATGCTCTGCTAGATATTTAAACCACAGCTTTGGCGTACTTCCCCCAGAGAGGGAAATATGCACAGGCCGCGCAGATTCACTATAGTGAAGCAGCTCTTGAGAAAGCGCTTCAACTACGGCTTGTCCGCTGTCAAATACTTTATAATTTATCATTTTAAAGCTCGCAGTAATCGGTATCAGTTAAGTTTTTGCAAGGAAACCTCCACTGCCGACCATCACGGGTTAATAACTCGTCAGCCTCTTTGGGTCCCCAGGTACCACAGGCATACCCATACAGTGTAGGATTGTTTTGCGTGATATCTAAAATTGGCTGCACGAAATCCCAGCATGCCAGCACAGCATCGCTGCGGGCAAACAAGGTTGGGTCACCTTTAATTGAATCAAGCAGCAACCGTTCATAAGCGGTTAATACCTCTGCACCGTCTAAGCTGTCATAGCGAAAGTCCATGGAGACTTCCTGTGATTCAAAACCTGCACCTGGTTTTTTCAGGCCAAATTTCATCAGAATGCCTTCATCAGGTTGAATTCGAATGACCAGTTTATTATCAGGTGTATTTTGACCAAACACTGGATGAGGCGTTTTCTTAAAGTGAATCACAACTTCAGTCACGCGGGTTGGTAGGCGTTTACCGGTGCGCACATAAAAAGGCACACCATTCCAGCGCCAGTTATCAATAGACAACTTAAGGGCCACATAAGTTTCGGTGCGTGAGTTTTCATCTACACCTTGTTCTTCACGGTAACCAACTAAGTGTTCTCCACGAACGTCTGATGATGTGTACTGACCTAATACCAAGTCTTCGTTTAAACTGGTTTCATCCAGTGGGTGCAAGCTTTGGAATACTTTAAATGTTTCATTACGAATGGCATCAGAGTTGATGCGTGCTGGTGGTTCCATTGCCACCATCCCCAAAACTTGTAGAAGATGGTTTTGGAACATATCGCGCATCGCCCCAGCACCATCGTAATAACCGCCACGACCTTCGACCCCCAGCGCTTCAGCTGAGGTGATTTCAACGTGATCAATATAGTTGCGGTTCCACAATGGTTCGAATAAGCCATTGGAAAAACGAAAGACCAACAGGTTCTGTACGGTTTCTTTACCCAGATAATGGTCAATACGATAAATCTGCTCTTCGCGGAAAAAACGATGGAGCTGCTTATCTAAAGCAACGGCTGATTTTTTGTCATAACCAAATGGTTTTTCGACAATCAGGCGTTTCCAACCATCTTTTTCAGAATTTAAATCATGCGCGGCCAGGCACTCTGGAATGACACCATATAAACTTGGTGGTGTAGACAGATAGTAAATGACATTGCCAGCGGTATCATATTGCTGACTTAACTCGGTCAGACGACCTTTTAAAACGGCATAATTTTCTTGATCGGCAGTATTGAGCGATTGATAATGAATATGCGAGCAAAACTCGTTGAGCTGCTCACTATCTTCGAGTTTTTCACTTTCAATAAGCGCGTCTTTGATTCGGGCGCGATAGGCGTCGTCGGAATATTCGGTGCGGCTGATCCCCAAGATAGAAAACGAAGCAGATAACTGCTCTGTTATATAAAGATGGTAAAGAGCCGGGATTAATTTACGGCGTGTCAAATCGCCTGATGCCCCGAATATGGCAATACAGTTGTTATCTAATTGGTTCATATTTGATTCCCGTATGACTCATCGACCTGTCGTGTTTAACATTACCGGTGATAATGAATGCGTGTTTCAACCCGGTGTTTATTTGCGTCGCAGGCTAAACAATCCCTAGAGGCACTGGATGCATCTGTTGGAGGGCGCGGATAATAAAATTGTATCGTCCTCTTCTACAATTTCAATTTAACAAATTAACAACTTGTTGAGAACAACTTAAAATCGATTAAAACAATTGTTCAAGGCGATGAATATATCACAATTAATTGAAAACTCTCTTAATCTTTGTGGCTAATTTATATTAACTTATTGATTTAGTTTTTCTTTAACGTTATTCCACGTTGCCATGGAGATATATTCTTTAGCATTATCATTATATAACGATTTAATCTAACAAGGATTAATGTTGATTGCCTCACCTGTTTTTTTAAGGTACAAAAGATGTCCTTTCGGTCGATATGGACATCTTTTGTGAGTGCTTTTTGGGATTATTTTGCCAGTGGTTTATCGGGTGAATTATTAGCTTTTTTGTTAATAGTTGCGATAATTGCCGGAACAATTGATACCTTAGCCGGTGGCGGTGGTTTAATCAGCATTCCCGCTTTGATGGCCAGCGGTGTCCCGCCGTTAATGGCTCTTGGAACGAATAAGTTTCAAGGGAGTTTTGGCTCCGCGATGGCTTCACTGCTGATGTTTCGCTCGCGCCGGGTACGTTGGCGTGATGTTCGTGGCGGCATTCTTGGCTCTCTGCTCGGTGCGGTAGTTGGAACGTTCCTTGTCCAACATATTCATGCCCATTGGTTGAGTTGGATTGTGCCCGGGGTTTTGGTTTTTATCGCGCTGTTTTTTCTGCTCTCTAAGCCACCTGTACAGACAGCTACACCACGTTGTTCAAAACGAATTTATCAGCGCTGTATTGTGCCGATTATCGGTTGGTATGATGGTTTTTTTGGTCCGGGAACGGGCTCGTTTTTTGCGCTTTCGGGCGTTTCTCTGCGTGGTTTATCCATGGTTGATGCGACCGCAGCTGCCAAAGTATTTAACTGCGCATCCAATGTTGCATCATTAGTGGTATTTTTAATTGCCGGGCATATTCTTTGGCCTGCGGCTATTGTGATGTTTTTAGGGCAATTGATAGGGGCTTGGATTGGGGCGCATGTGCTATTTAAAATTAATCCTAATTATTTGCGCTATCTAGTTGTTGTTATGAGTATTTCAATGCTGGCCCGCTATCTTTGGAGCCAGCATTTCGGTGTATAAAAAGCTTGTATTGTTGCAGCCAAAGTAGCAGCAATGCTTAAAAGTCACTAGCTTTAAGCCAGTCAATGATATGACTGGCTTGGTTTAACAGGCTACGAGCGCAGCTCTTTTAATGTTTCTAATAACGCGGCTTGCATCGGCTGATGCTGTTGGTGGTGATGTTCTTTAACCTGCCATTTACCTGCCACCATCACCGATTGGATAGCATTTTTGTAATGCGCGAATACCCAGCTATCGAGCAGGTGTTCGGTGCTGACACTAGCAAGATATGGGTCGTTCATATCTAGTTCAATGAAATCAGCGCGCTGTCCTTTAGCCAATTGGCCAATCGGTTGGGCGAGCGCTTGGGCCCCACCTTGATAAGACTCAACTAATAACCGCTCAGCAGTGCTAGGGTATTGTTCGCTTGCTAAAAAGTTACGCTGTTGATGTTTGAGGCGCTGTCCGTACTCAAGCATGCGCAGTTCTTCAGCAACATCGACGCTAATGTGGCTATCGCTACCAATCCCAATTCGACCCCCTTGTGATAAGAAACTGTCAACTTCATATAGGCCGTCACCAAGGCTTGCCTCTGTTAGTGGGCATAACCCGGCAACCGCTTTGCTTTTGGCTAATAACTCAAGCTCACTGTCCGTAATGTGGGTGGCGTGAATCATACACCAGCGCGAATTAATCTCGACTGAGCGACTCAGCCAATCAAGCGGCGTACATTGGTGAACTTCAAGACAACGATTCACTTCTTTGACCTGTTCACTTAAATGCAGATGCAATGGCCAATCGCTTGGTAGGGTCGCTACGACCTCATTGATCTGCTCAGGGGTGCAGGCTCTAAGTGAATGAAAGCATCCGCCCAAACGTTGATTCGCGCGAGTGCTGATTAGCTTTTTAAGCCGCTCTAATTGGGCAAGATATTGCTCCGTTGTTTGGATAAAACGCCGCTGTGTGGTGCTAGCGGGTGCCATCGCAAAATCACTATAGCTATAAAGCGTTGGCAGAAGCGTCAGACCAATTCCGGCATCCGCAGCCGCGCGACTGATTGCATCCGCCATCTCATCATTGCCTGCGTAAGGTTTGCCGTTAGCATCATGATGCAAATAGTGAAATTCTGCGACACTGGTAAAGCCGCCTTCAAGCATTTCCATGTAAAGTGATTTAGCGATGACATACAACTGTTGAGGACTTATCTGCAACGCAACCTGATACATCTGCTCGCGCCAGCTCCAGAAACTGTCATGCGGGTTCAAACGCTGTTCACCCAAACCGGCCATCGCTCTTTGAAAGGCGTGCGAGTGTAAATTTGGCATCCCAGGCAATATGGCACCGGTTAGTTTTTGGCATTGTTCGCCAGCATCATTTGGCGTTATTTGGGAAATAAATCCATTGTCGTCGATTTCAATGCGGACATTTTGCTGCCATCCGGTTGGCAGATAAGCGAGGGGGGCTAGATAGCGTTCCATAGTCATCTCTTGGGTTATGCTGTTGTCTATACATATAAAGAAAGATGCATCGAATGTAAATGAAAGATGCAGCCAATTGGCAATATATAATTTATAGCAACTTTATTTGCACATAAAAAAGCAAAAAATTTGAGCAAAAAAACTTGTCATGTGCGCATTATTCTGTCACTTTTTATATAAATGTATATACAAGTTGTAAACACGACAATCACTCAACAATAATGATATGGACAGGAGAGACCAAATGAGTGCAGGAAACCGTTACCGTGATGGAGTTGTTAAAGCTCCAACTGGAACTCAATTAAACGCAAAAAGCTGGCTGACCGAAGGGCCATTGCGGATGTTGATGAACAACCTGGACCCAGAGGTTGCTGAAAATCCGAAAGAATTAGTTATTTATGGCGGTATTGGCCGCGCTGCTCGTAACTGGGAATGTTACGACAAAATCGTTGAGTCACTCAAAGAGCTCAACGAAGACGAAACTCTGTTGGTTCAATCGGGTAAACCTGTCGGCGTTTTTAAAACGCATGCTGATGCGCCGCGAGTGCTGATTGCCAACTCAAACCTGGTTCCAAATTGGGCTAACTGGGAACACTTTAACGAACTCGATGCCAAAGGGCTGATGATGTATGGCCAGATGACAGCGGGTAGCTGGATCTATATCGGTAGCCAAGGCATCGTTCAGGGTACCTATGAAACGATTGCTGAAGCCGGTCGCCAGCATTACAACGGCGAGCTGAAAGGTCGTTGGTTCTTCACAGCAGGGTTAGGTGGCATGGGCGGTGCTCAGCCTCTTGCGGCAACCTTCGCTGGAATGTGCTCAATTAGTGTTGAGTGTCAGCAATCACATATCGATTTTCGCCTGAAAACTGGCTATGTCGATGAACAAGCCAAAGATTTAGATGATGCGTTAGAGCGCGTTCAGAAATACTGTAAAGAAGGCAAAGCTATCTCGATTGCGCTGTTAGGTAACGTGGCTGAAATTCTTCCAGAAATGGTTCGCCGCGGTGTTAAGCCTGATATGCTCACCGACCAGACCAGTTCGCACGACCCATTAAATGGTTATCTGCCAATCGGTTGGAGCTGGGATGAATATCGTGAACGTGCTAAAACTGAGCCAGAAGCAGTGGTTAAAGCGGCTAAACAATCAATGGCTTTGCATGTAAAAGCGATGGTTGAGCTGCATAATCAAGGTGTGCCAACATTTGACTATGGTAACAACTTGCGTCAGATGGCCAGTGATGAAGGTGTGAGTGATGCATTCTCATTCCCTGGTTTTGTCCCTGCCTATGTTCGTCCGTTGTTCTGTCGCGGTATTGGTCCTTTCCGTTGGGCTGCTTTATCGGGTGATCCTGAAGATATCTATAAAACTGATGCCAAAATTAAAGAACTCATTCCAGATGATGAACATTTGCATCAATGGTTAGACATGGCTCGCGAACGCATTCATTTTCAGGGATTGCCATCACGGATTTGCTGGGTCGGCCTTGGGGATCGTCAGAAACTCGGTCTAGCCTTTAATGAGATGGTTCGCAGTGGTGAACTGTCAGCTCCGGTTGTGATTGGTCGAGATCATTTAGACTCAGGTTCTGTTGCAAGTCCGAACCGTGAAACTGAATCAATGAAAGATGGTTCTGATGCGGTTTCTGATTGGCCATTACTCAATGCACTGCTTAATACGGCAAGCGGTGCAACTTGGGTCTCACTGCATCATGGTGGTGGTGTTGGGATGGGCTTCTCACAGCATGCCGGGATGGTAATTGTCTGCGATGGTAGTGAAGAAGCAGACCGGCGAATTGCTCGGGTTCTTCATAATGACCCGGCAACTGGTGTGATGCGTCATGCTGATGCTGGCTATCAGAGTGCAATTGATTGTGCGAAAGAACATCAATTGAACCTGCCTATGCTGGATCAGTAATAAGGAGGTTCTATGACAACCCTATGGCATAATTTACGATTGATTGACCAACCTGATGTTGATGCAATTGTCTCCGATGGTGCCACCATTAGCTGGGTTGGAAAGCAAACTGATGCGCCTGATTGCGATCAAAAAGTTGACCTAGGCAATGCCTGGGTCACTCCCGGTTTAATTGATTGTCATACCCACGTTGTCTTTGGTGGGGAGCGAGCTCATGAGTTTGACATGCGCTTGCAAGGCAAAAGTTATGCTGAGATTGCTGCCAGTGGTGGTGGCATTGCCTCAACTATGCAAGCTACTCGCCAAAGTGATGAGCAAACGCTTTATAAGTTAGCGCGCCAGCGCATTGAGCAGCTTATCGCGGATGGGGTCACAACCATTGAAATTAAATCCGGTTATGGCCTGGATGAGCAAAGCGAGACGAAAATGCTGCGGGTGATTCGCAAACTCGGCGAAGAGCTTCCGGTGACCATCCTTTCGACAGCGCTGCTGGCACACTCACTTCCTCCTGAATATGCGGATGATAAAGCAGGCTATGTATATTGGGTCTGTCAGATGCTTCCTAAATTGCATAAGGAAGGTTTGATTGATGCCGTGGATGCTTTTTGTGAACATCTTGCTTTTTCACCTGAACAGGTGACACAGATTTTTGATTGTGCAGGGCGTTTAGGGCTTCCGGTGAAATTGCATGCCGAACAGCTCTCTTTGCAAGGGGCAGCTCAGGTTGCTGCGCGTTTTCATGCGATGTCTGCCGATCATCTAGAACACCTTGATGAAGCTGGCGTTGTTGCGATGGCTAAGGCTGGAACGGTGGCAGTGCTATTGCCTGGGGCGTTCTATTTCTTGCGTGAGACCCAATATCCACCTGTTAATTTGCTGCGCCGCTATCAGGTTCCGATTGCGATTGCCAGTGATTGTAATCCGGGAACGTCACCGGTCTTATCGTTGCGGTTGATGATGAACATGGCGTGTACGCTGTTTCGCTTAACTCCTGCCGAAGCATTAGCTGGGGTGACGGTAAATGCGGCTAAGGCGTTAGGGCTACAAAATAGTCATGGTCAGATTGCACCAGGTTTTAGCGCTGATATGATTGCTTGGCAGGTCGATGATCCGGCAGAGCTTTGTTATTGGCTCGGCGGGCAATTGCCTCATCAACGTATTTACCAAGGAGAACTTGATGTATCCCAAGGCGTTTGAATTTGAACAAGGCGATAGCCCGCTGTTGATTAGTATGCCGCATGTCGGTCAGGCCCTCAGTGAAGAGGTCGCAGAAAAATTGACGCCTAAAGCGGCGCAATTACCTGATACGGATTGGCATCTGCCGAAATTATATGCAGATGTTAAAAAATATAAGCCAAGCCTTATTATCGCAAATTATTCACGTTATGTTGTCGATTTAAATCGCCCAGCAGATAATCAGCCGCTCTATCAGGGCAATACTACCGGGTTATTTCCGCAAACATTGTTTAATGGTGAGCCGCTATTTCACTCAAAAGTGAGTGATGAGCAACATGAGTGGGCCAAAAGCGAAATTTGGCAGCCTTATTACAAACAGATTGAGTCGGAATTAGCGCGCTTAAAAGCGAAATTTGGATACGCACTACTTTTTGATGCGCACTCGATTGCCAGCCACATTCCATACCTGTTTGATGGCAAATTACCGGATCTCAATTTAGGTTCTAATGAAGGTAAAAGCTGCGATCCTCTTTTAAGTCAGGCGCTCAATCGTGTTTGTGAAAAAAGTGACTATAGCTCGGTGCTAAATGGTCGTTTTAAAGGTGGCTATATTACTCGTTATTTCGGCCGTCCTGAGCAACATATTCATGCGATTCAGCTGGAAATGTGCCAGTGCATTTATATGCGTGAGCAGCACCCGTTTAGTTATCTTGAAGAGTTAGCTGAACCATTGCAGAGTGTCTTAAATGATTTAATCGAGCAGTATTTATATACTGGGCAGGTTATTTACGCACAATAAAACTGCGAACTTGAAGTGTTGGTTCTTCTACTTAAAAGCCCCATTATCATTGATAATGGGGCTTTTTTTTAGAGCTTGTCGGTGTCCCCATAAGGGTAACGTTTATGACCGAAACGAATCACTAAAATTGCCAGCGCGACAACTAAAATTGCAGCACCTAATCCGAGCATTCGCCAAGTATCGAGATTTTTCATATCTAGCGCCATATAGCGCGCCAGAGCGACAATCACAATATATAACGGCATACGCACTGGCAGTCGGCCTGATTGCAGGTACAGTCCAACCATTGCCAAAACTTCCAAGTAAATAAACAGTAACAATAAATCTGCCAACGTTACCGTTGCCGCTTTAATAACGAGCCAAAGTTCTTGGCCCATCGCAATGACGGTTAAAAGAGCAATTAACAATAGCCCCAAGTCTTCAACAATATCAATGGCGTGGGAGCCAAATCCTTTCAACCTATTCATGTTGTCCTAATCCATTATTTAACAAAATGTTAAATGAGTTATTAAAGGTTAAGGTTATCCTGAAAGTGAATGACTGCCAAGTGTTTCAACCTTTATGCTGGCGAACTAAGTTAAGCGTGACTCAAGCATATTTAAACATCTATCAAGTGAGTCTCAAGATTAATTTTTAAGTTATATATTATTCTGTATAGTATGGCTTTGCTAATCATGGATAGATGATGATGACGACTTCTCCCTCTCAGCGCAGTGCTCTATTAGTTATTGATGTGCAGCGCGCTTTATTTGAACCCTCCCCACAACCTTATCAAGCGCAGCAAGTGATAGAACGGATCAATTTAGCGACAGCGTATGCCCGCCAAGCCCATATCCCGGTGATTTTTATTCAACATGAAGAACCTCATTCTGAAATTGAGTATAACTGTGAAGGGTGGCAGCTGCCTGATGCGCTTGAGCGTGAAGGCGGTGATTTATATGTGCGTAAGACAACGCCCGATTCGTTTTTGCGAACCGATCTGCAGGATATTTTACAAGAGTTTGCGATTGAGCAGCTTTATGTGTGGGTATGCCAGCGAATTTTGTGTCGATACCACCGTGCGAAGATCCGCAGCGCTTGGCTATGATGTCTCGCTGCTAGATGATGCTCATACCACCCATGATAAAGAGCACGCTACAGCAGCGATGATTCGAGAGCACCATAATAAGACTTTAACTAATATCGAAAGTTTTGGGGTCACTATCGCCGCTATTTCAACGGCGCATTTCATCACTCAGGTCGCGCGTTAAGGGATGAGTTTATCCGGCTGCATGCTCGGGGGATACGCGCATTCGTCCTCCGAGGCGGTAACGTGATGAAGGATGTAAAAAGCGCACATAGGTGACAATTTGATTGTGTGCCCAGGTGCGACGCATCAGCATCAAACAGGGCTCACTTTGTTCAATTTTTAGCTCTTGGGCTTGCTCTTGATTAGGAATGGTCGCATCAACGATATGTTCCATCTCTTCGACTGGAAGTTGTCCGAGTAGATATTCCGAAGGAGTGAGCTCGGCATTAAAACTTTGATCAATAAAATCGCTAGCAACAGCCGGATTTACAAATCGATTTTCCAACTGCACGGGCATATCTTCTTCATAATGAATGCAGATAATATGATAAACCGATTGGCCAGTGGCAATCGATAAGGCTGCGGCGATTTCAAAGGATGCTGATTCGCGAGAAAGTTTAATTACTTCGCAGCGATAACGATGGTTACGCGCACGAATTTCATCCCCAATATTGGCAATCATCAACAGGCTTGATTGGGGTTTGCGATCAGCGACAAACGTGCCAACTCCGGCTACGCGATTAATCACTTGCTCTTGGGCAAGCTCGCGCAGGGCTCGGTTAACTGTCATCCGTGAAACTTTGAACTGTTCAACGAGTTGATGTTCAGATGGAATTAACGTGCCGGGTGACCATTGGCCAGATTCTATCTGGTTTTTCACATATAGTTTGACTTGCTGGTACAAAGCTTGGGGAAGTTTCTGACCCGGCATGTTGTTCTCCAAAATGAGTGATTTCACAGTGGCTTAATTTGCTTCGCCGATGCCTGTCGATGCAACGTAAGCTCGGCATTGTAGCAGTGGGCGAAGCTTAATCAAGCCAACCAGATCAATGTTCCCCGTACATTTCATCAGCGCTGAGCCATTGGCTTAGGGCACTTGTCTCAATCAGTGCTCTTGCTTTGGCTAAATCAGGCGCAAAGAAACGGTCTGTATCGTAATGCGGAACTTGCTGGCGAATCACTTCCATCACTTCTTGCAGAGCTGGGCAGGTTGTTAGCGGCGCATGAAAATCAATCCCTTGTGCTGCTGCTAAAAGCTCAACCGCAACGATAGCACTGCTGTTGCCAGCCATCTGTTTTAAGCGGCGTGCCGCATAGGTGGCCATAGAAACATGGTCTTCTTGGTTCGCTGATGTTGGCAAGCTGTCAACGCTACCTGGATGCGCCAAGCTTTTGTTTTCTGATGCTAAAGCTGCTGCTGTAACCTGGGCAATCATAAAGCCTGAGTTGACACCGCTTTCTTTTACTAAGAAGGCAGGTAACCCTGACATGTTTGGATCGACCAACTGTGCAATGCGTCGTTCACTCAATGCACCCATTTCGCTAATTGCAATTGCCAGATTATCGGCTGCCATCGCAACGGGTTCGGCGTGGAAGTTACCGCCAGAGAGCACATCGCCTTGTTCAGCAAAAACCAGCGGGTTATCAGAAACCGCGTTAGCTTCGCGCAAAATCACAGCAGCCGCATGGTTAATCTGATCAAGACAAGCACCCATTACCTGTGGCTGACAACGCAGTGAGTAAGGATCTTGTACTCGGTCACAATTAATATGTGAATGGCGGATTTCGCTCTCTGTCAGCAGTTTACGATAATGACTAGCTGCGCGGATTTGTCCCAGTTGACCACGAACTTCGCCAATGCGAGGGTCAAACGGTACATAAGAGCCTTTAAGCGCTTCAACGGTCAGGGAGCCGGCGATAACTGCGCTGGTGTACACTTGTTCGGCGCCGAACAGTCCACGCAGTGCTAAAGCGGTCGAAGTTTGAGTACCGTTAATTAATGCTAAGCCTTCTTTAGGACCCAATTCGATAGGCTCTAAGCCTGCTTCTTTAAGGCCTTCAACGGCATCTTTTACCTGACCTTTATAACGCACTTGACCGACCCCGATCATGGCACAAGCCATGTGTGCCAGTGGTGCTAAATCGCCAGACGCGCCAACTGAGCCTTGTTCAGGAATACATGGGTAAACCCCACGGTTGTACATTGCCAACAGATGTTCGATTAGCTCAACACGAACGCCAGAAAAACCTCGTGATAGTGAACCAACTTTAAGCGCCATGATTAATGCAACACTAGCATCATCAAGCAGCTCACCTGTGCCTGCTGCATGTGATAACAATAAGTTACGTTGTAACTGGCTAAGCGACTCGGCAGGAATAGAGGTTCGAGCCAATAAGCCAAAACCAGTGTTAATCCCATAGACAGTCTGAGAATTGTCTAAAATGGTTTTAATCTGCTGGTGGCTCGTCTCGATATCTTGATACGCGCTTTGCGCCAGAGTCAGTGTTGGTTGCTGGGTAAAAATTTGCCGAAGTTCATCCAAGGTGAACTGTCCGGGTTTAATACATATCGATGTTGGCATGTCGTCCTCGTGTACAACTTGTTTGTTATTTTATCTCTTCAATATAAGTACATGTATATACAACTGCAAGTAATTCTTGATGAAAATTCACGATTTAAATGTCATCAATGTTTAAAACTGCTAACGGTGCGCTGATTTACACTTAAAAAGGTGAAATAGATCAAGCTGTGCGGAATTCTTTACATAAAAGTGCTACTGATAAACAAAATAGTGTGGTATTTTATTTGAAACGTTGTTTTATTTATTTTTAGTTGGACCAAAGGAGCGCACAATGAAAATCGCGTTGATGAACGAATTTAGTCAGGCGGCTAAAAACCCAATTATTTTAAAAGAACTGCAGGGCGTGGCTAGCGAACAAGGCCATCAGGTCTTTAATGTGGGTATGAATGGCGATAACGATCATCGCTTAACCTATATTCACTTAGGCATTATCGCAAGCTTACTGTTGAACTCAAAAGCGGTTGATTTTGTGATTGCTGGTTGCGGTACGGGTCAGGGTGCACTGATGTCTCTTAACGCTTATCCTGGCGTTGTTTGTGGCTACTGTATTGACCCTGCGGATGCTTATTTATTTGCTCAGATTAATAACGGTAATGCACTGGCCATTCCTTTTGCTAAAGGTTTTGGTTGGGGCGCTGAATTGAATCTGCGTTACATCTTTGAAAAAGCCTTTACCGGTGAAACTGGTTTAGGTTATCCACCAGAACGGCGTGATTCACAGGTAGCCAATGCTGGCATCTTAAACAGTGTTAAACAGGCAACGGGTAAAGACTATCTAGATGGACTTAAAGCCCTCGATCCTGAGCTCGTTAAAACTGCGGTTGGCGGCGAACGTTTCCAGAAATGTTTCTTAGAAAATAGCCAAGACGCACAATTAACTGATTTTGTGAAAAGTGTATTAGCCTAACGCATTCGCTTCATTGTCTGTGTCAATAAAAGCCGCTTATGCGGCTTTTATTTTTTAGATTCCGCAGGTTCTGGCACTTTGGTCTGTTGATCGACCATGATCAGCTGATGGGTGTTAAACCCAAGTGATTTTGCCTCATTAATTAACTTTTCTAGGGTTGCACTGGGAAGTGTCGGTGTGCGCGATAATATCCATAAGTAATCTTTATTTGGCCCTGCAACGAGGGAATAACGATAGTCGCTGTCTAAATCGACAATAGCATATGTGCCGTAAAATGGTCCAAAGAAAGAGACTTTTAGATAGCCTTCATTTTTTGAGCGTACAAAATAGGCTTTACCAACGGCTTGGCTCCATTTTTTATCCGAGGTGGAATAACCTCGATTAATAACCTTTATTCCGCCATCATCACGAAGACTATATGTGGCGCTCACGTGACTAAGCCCAGATTCAAAACTATGGTCAAGGCGTGCAATCTCATACCATTTACCAAGGTAGCGCTGTGAATGAAAGTCCTTAATGGGTTGCACACCTTTGGGCAGACTCGTACAACCAGCTAACAGCAAGAGTGCCAGTGTACTCAGTAGCCATCTTTTCATCTACTTCTCCTTTGAATATAAAACTCATGTTAATGCGTGTTTTTATCTTAGCATTTTCTAGAAATTTTTATTTAGACGTCTATATGGCTTGATTGCTAAAAATGGTCGTCGTGATATAGTAACAGGCATATCTGGCGTACTTCATGGAGTTATTAATGGCCAAGCTTTCTCTGGATTCCAAATTGCCATCCTTGGGAACCACAATTTTCACGCAAATGAGCGCGTTGGCACAAAAACATCAAGCGATTAATCTATCGCAAGGCTTTCCCGATTTCGATGGCCCTAAATATCTGCAAGAGCAACTGGCTTATCATGTTGCACAAGGTGAAAACCAATATGCACCGATGACTGGTGCTCAATCGCTGCGTGAAGCTATCGCCAAGAAAAACAAAGAGCTGTATGACTATGATATTGATGCCGATAGTCAAATTACCGTAACCGCTGGTGCTACCGAGGCATTGTATGCAGCGATTACTGCATTAGTTCGCCCGGGTGATGAAGTGATCTGTTTTGATCCCAGTTATGACAGCTACGCGCCAGCCGTTGAACTCTCAGGTGGTGTCTTAAAACGTTTAGCTTTGCAGCCACCAGAGTTTCGTGTCGATTGGCACTCATTTGCAAACTTGGTGAGCGATAAGACTCGGCTGGTGATTTTAAATACGCCACATAACCCAACTGGGACGCTTTGGCATGCGAGTGATTTTGAATCGCTCTGGCAGGCTATTAAAGATACATCTATTTACGTGCTAAGCGATGAGGTGTACGAACATATCTGTTATGCCCCTGGCGGACATGTTGGCGTACAGAGCCATGAACAGTTAAAAGAGCGCGCTGTGGCTGTCTCGTCTTTTGGTAAAACGTTTCATATGACAGGTTGGAAAGTCGGTTATTGCATCGCTCCTGATTATATCAGCAGTGAGATCCGCAAAGTCCATCAGTTTTTGACCTTTGCCGTCAATACGCCAGCACAGTTAGCTTTGGCCGATATGCTTAATGCCCAGCCAGAACATTATCGTGAATTACCTGAGTTTTATCGAGCAAAACGCGATCGCTTTATTGATGCGCTCTCAAACAGCCGATTCAAAGTCCTGCCATGTCAGGGCACTTATTATCTGGTTGTGGACTACAGCGCTATTTCAGATATGAGTGATGTGGATTTTTGTTTGTGGCTCACCGAAGAAGTTGGCGTTGCAGCTATTCCACTGTCGGTATTCTGTGGTCAGCCTTTTGATCACAAACTGATTCGTTTGTGTTTTGCCAAGAAAGAAAGTACGTTAGACGCCGCCGCTGCGCGTTTACAGAAAATCTAACTTATCTTTTTGAGCCACTGACATGGTTGCAAACCAATGTCAGTGGCTCTTCTATATTTATCATCTGAAAATTAACTTTTTGCTGGCTTGATTGTCAGGTGATTTTCCTTAAAAACCCGATGTTTTTGCAAATGAGAGAACGGCGATAAAATGCTCTCGTGCACTTTTGTGCGCGATCAGTATAATTGCCCACATTATTTAATACCTGTTGGCGAGTGGTTCGCCAAACGATTATTGCTTAGGTTTTAATCAAAACTATGTCTGATGCCAATTTAGCGCAGGAGATCGCTCATCGCCGTACCTTTGCGATTATCTCCCACCCGGATGCGGGTAAAACAACGATTACTGAAAAAGTGCTTCTGTTTGGACACGCTATCCAGACAGCCGGAACCGTAAAAGGGCGGGGCAGCGATCACCACGCTAAATCTGACTGGATGCAGATGGAGCAGGAACGAGGGATCTCGGTGACCACCTCGGTGATGCAGTTTCCTTATGCTGATTGCATTGTGAACTTGCTCGATACTCCGGGACACGAAGATTTCTCAGAAGATACGTATCGTACTCTGACTGCGGTTGACTCATGTTTGATGGTGATTGATGCGGCTAAAGGTGTCGAAGATAGGACTCGTAAGCTGATGGAAGTGACTCGGCTGCGTGACACACCTATTATCACCTTTATGAACAAATTGGACCGCGATACTCGCGATCCGATGGAGCTGCTTGATGAAGTTGAAGATGAGTTAAAAATTGCTTGTGCTCCAATCACTTGGCCAATTGGCTGTGGGAAAGAGTTCAAAGGCGTTTATCACATTCAGCGTGATGAGATTATTCTTTATAAGAGCGGTCAAGGTCATATCATTCAAGAGAAACGAGTGATTGAAGGGTTAGATAATCCGCAAGTTGAGCAAGCGATTGGCTCATCACTGGCTGAATCACTGCGTGACGAACTGGAGCTGGTGATTGGTGCATCGAATGAATTTGATGAAGAGCTATTTTTAGCCGGTGAACTGACCCCTGTATTTTTTGGTACAGCCTTGGGTAACTTTGGTGTCGACCATATGTTGGATGGTCTAACCCAATGGGCGCCAGCACCGAAACCTCGTCATAGCGATGTCGGTGAAGTTACCGCGCAAGATGAAAAATTCAGTGGTTTTATCTTTAAAATCCAGGCCAATATGGACCCGAAACATCGTGACCGTATCGCGTTTATGCGCGTTGTTTCAGGGGAATATACCAAAGGCATGAAGATGCACCATGTGCGTTTGGGTAAAGATGTCAGCATCTCTGATGCGGTTACCTTTATGGCGGGCGATCGCAGCGCTGCTGAGCGGGCGATTGCTGGCGATATTATTGGTTTGCATAACCATGGCACAATTCAGATTGGTGATACGTTCACTCAGGGCGACAAATTTAAGTTTGGTGGTATTCCTAACTTTGCTCCAGAGATGTTCCGCCGGATCCGTTTAAAAGATCCATTGAAGCAAAAACAGTTGCAAAAAGGGCTGATTCAACTTTCTGAAGAGGGGGCTGTGCAGGTCTTTCGACCTCTTCGAAACAACGATCTGATCGTTGGTGCCGTTGGGGTTTTGCAGTTTGATGTGGTCGTTCATCGGCTTAAAACTGAGTATAAAGTGGAAGCGATTTATGAAGCGATTCATATCGCAACAGCACGTTGGTGTTCATGCGAGGATCCTCGTAAATTAGATGAATTCCAGCGCAAAGCCTTTGAACATTTGGCTCTAGATGGGGCTGATAACTTAACTTATTTGGCTCCGACAATGGTTAACTTGAATTTAGCAATTGAGCGTCATCCAGAAATTGAGTTCTTTAAGACTCGTGAACATTAGTCTTTGAGCTAACCGAGAGATATCTTTTTAGTCGAGTTTCTCTTGTAGGCTGTTGAGATGAAAACAAGCGTTTTAATTGTCGGTGACGATGGTTAAAACGCTTTTTTATGCGAGCTGAAAAATACCTTTATCAGGCGCAAAGCCCTAATATTTTCTACACTCAGAGTGTCAGGTGTTTGAATTTGGAGGACACTCATGATTAAACTAGTTTCTAAAGCTCGGCAACTTATCGCGCGTTATGACAGCTTATTAGCACGCTTGGGGTTGAGTGCTTATGTTTGTCCTTGCGCAAATATTGGTGAGGCTGTCAAAGATAAAAAAGTGGATAAACAAGCATCGGATAAGGAGTCCCATTCATCGTCTTCATAGATACGCACTGCCATATTGATTTTAAGTGTTTTGAACCGCTCGATGAGCATTTAGCCCAATGGCATTCAGTGGGGGTTGAGCACTTTATTGTGCCATCTGTTGGCCCTGAAAATTGGCAGCGGGTGATAAACTTAAGTGAGCAGTATGAGCACATTTTTCCTGCCCTTGGAATTCATCCATGCTTCAGTGATGGTTTCGCCCAAAAAGAAGAGCTTGCGCAGTGGGTGGCACGTTTCTGTCAGCAATTGGTGGCAATTGGTGAATGCGGCTTAGATAGGCGTTTTAAAGACACCATCGAACGTCAAAAAGAGGTGTTTATCTATCAACTGCAATTGGCCCAGCAGTTTTCTCTGCCAGTGACCATTCACAGTGTCCGGATGAACGATGAAGTCTATTCAATTTTAAAGCGTTATCCTTTGTCCCGTGGCGGGGTGATCCATGCCTTTCAAGGCTCGCTTATTCAAGCAAAACATTTTATTGAGCTTGGTTTTAAGCTCGGCATTGGAGGGGCGATCACTTGGCCAAGAGGCGAGAATTTACGCTCAGTCATTGCGCAAATTGGTGTTCAACATCTAGTGCTTGAGACTGACTCTCCAGACATGCCGATTGTTGGTCAGCGTAAAGGGGAGAATACTCCCGCTGCTATTGGTTACATTTTTGAAACACTTAGCTCTGTTTTGGCTGAAGATGCAAAATTTTTATCTGAAATTTTATACAAAAATAGTGAGGATGTCTTTTTTACTTCCTAAATTTTTAATTTTGTGGCCTTTTAACTTAAATCTCCCTGAATTGGTTATTTAACACAGTTTTACCCGTTTGGCTTCAGTGTGTTTTTCAGGCAAAATATACTTCCAACGAGCTTTCCTTGTTGGATTATCTCGCCAAAAATTCCCTTCATAAATCTATTTTGACTATCGGAACTTCAAGATGAATGTATTGATGAGTCTAATAGGTATGGCTGTGTTGTTGTTTATTGCTTACCTATTATCAGAAAACCGCAAAGCGATTCGGTTAAGGACTGTCGGACTGGCTTTTATTATTCAGTTTGGTATTGGTGTTTTAGTTTTATTTAGCGATAGCGGTAAAACTGTTTTGGGTGATATGGCCAGCGGCGTGCAGGTAGTGATTGATGCCGCTCAAGCTGGGATGACTTTTCTCTTCGGTGGCTTAGCAACAAAAGCCGCAGATAAAGCAGGTTTAGGCTTTATTTTTGCAGCCCAAGTGCTGCCGTTAATTGTCTTTTTCTCCTCATTAATTACCGTCTTATATCATCTAGGCATCATGCAGTGGGTTATCCGAATTATTGGTGGTTTCTTACGGTTTTGCTTAAGAACTAGCCGTACCGAATCGCTTTCAGCAACGGCTAATATCTTTATGGGCCAGACTGAAGCACCATTGGTTGTGCGTCCATTTATTGCCAAAATGACTCGTTCTGAGTTGTTTGCTGTGATGGTCGGTGGCTTGGCATCTGTTGCTGGCTCAACATTGGCAGGTTACGCGGGATTAGGGGTCAAACTTGAGTATTTGATCGCTGCATCATTTATGTCAGCTCCGGGCGGTTTGCTGATGGCTAAAATGATTGTGCCAGAAACACAAAAATATAACGATGATATTGAAGGCACATTGGCCCAGACCGAAAAAAGTGTCAATGTTATCGATGCTGCGGCATCTGGTGCTTCATCGGGGATGTCGCTGGCGCTGAACGTCGGTGCTATGTTGCTGGCATTTATCGGTATTATTGCACTATTAAATATGATTCTAGCTGGCATCGGTGGCTGGTTTGGCGTGGATCACCTGACCATTCAGCTGATTCTCGGTTGGATATTTGCACCTGTTGCGTTCTTAATCGGTGTGCCATGGCATGAAGCAGTTGTGGCCGGTTCGTTTATCGGTGAAAAAATTGTTGTAAATGAATTTGTGGCATACAGCCACTTAGTGCCTTATATCAATGGCACTCAACTTGTTGCTGCAACTCATGCCATTATGACAACCCACACGCGAGCCATTATTACCTTTGCCTTATGCGGATTTGCCAACATTAGCTCCATTGCGATTTTGTTGGGCGGTCTTGGCGGGATGGCTCCTAATCGCCGTCATGAAATGGCCGGTCTTGGTATAAAAGCGATTATTGCCGGGACGCTCTCTAACTTGATGAGTGCGGCGATCGCCGGATTATTTATTCACTAAATAAACGGTTATACACTTTTAAAAAGGTCAGCATTGCTGACCTTTTTTATTGGCTTAATTTATTAGGGGTGTTGCTCTTTGGTGGTTAAATTTTATTTAAATTAAATACATTTTGAACATGGTACATTCTGTGAAGACATTAATAACTTAATGTTTTGGAACAATAGAGTTTGTACATTGTAGATTGTCCACATCTTCCTTAATGAGATACCGTTAGCCACGGGTAGATACAACATTCTCAAACATATTAATTATCGGTGGGTAATAAAGCCTAATCTTTTATAGCTGTTTTTTGGACTGAAATGAGCGAGAAGTTATACCGAAACTGTTTTATTTTGGATAATAAAATGTATGGATAACCTCCAAAGTGATTGTCAATTTTTTGATCACTACTTTAGTCTCATATGGCAATCTTGAGGTTATTCCCCTTTATAGTTTGGTTACATTTTTACCATAAAGAGTATCTATTTATATCAGGCCTTACCATTCTGGCTACTGTCCACTCTTCCATAGGACGCTGGATTAACTGGTAGACAGAATGCAGTATTGACGACTTTATTAACGCTTGAGCCCCCAAAGTCTTGGATATCAGCGTTTACCTTGGAGTCCCGATATTATTGATTCTTAAGTCAGTAAAATATGTGTTTTGATAACTTTTTCTTGATCAAGTTTTATTTCTTCGTGAACGAAATGCTGCAACTTTCATTCTGTTACCGCAAAGAGCCATACTACACCAACGTCGGCGATGAGATTTAGTTGTATCCAAAAACATTAAAGTACAATCATGGGCTTCACACTGACGAACATATTTAAGCTCAGGATGACAAATCAAATTTGCGATAGAAGCGGCAATCGGTTCAAGTAAACTCTCGACACTATTATCTCGCCTACGTTTAACCAGATGAAAGCTGTTTAATGTGTTGTCCCACTGTAAATAGGTTTTCGGGCTGCCCTTATCTAGCAAATGATTAATGAGGTCCGCATTGCCAGCTTCACCGTCAATTGCGGCCTTTATGACTTCCCGAGCAACTTTTCTTAGGTCTTTCGCTTTTTCAACAAGCCCTAAAGGTATCTCTACATTTTCTTCAGACAAGCATCCAGCTAACTGTAGCCATTTTACTGTACTTTTATCATCAATTAGGTGGTCTTGGTGTTCATCGGACATGCCGTATTCGCTGTTAACGAAGTCTAGCGCCAAATTGTTAGCTAAAAAAAGAGGCTGATTCATAGTCATAAAATCCACTGTAACTATTTAAAGATATATTGACAGGTTACAAAAAAAGACTGTAACCTTCAATTTAATATTTTAACAGTTACCAAGAGAGTGATTATGAACACTGAATCAAATACACAACACGTACACTATCGTTATGAACAAGTCGACAAGGTGAATATTTTTTATCGTGAAGCGGGCGAGCCTACTGATCCAAGTATCGTGTTATTACACGGATTTGCGGCTTCATCGTATATGTATCGCGATATCATTCCGGCATTGGCTGAAAACTATCATGTCATCGCTCCGGATCTTCCATCATTTGGTTTTACGCAAGCGCCAGGTCGAATGCAGTACACGTACACATTCGAAAACATTGCTAAGACGATGGAAAAGTTTGTGCAACAATTGGAAATTAAACGGTATGCCCTGATGGCTCATGATTATGGTGCGCCGGTTGGTTGGCGTATGGCAGCGGCCAATCCAGACGCTGTGACAGCGCTGATTTCCCAAAATGGTAACGCGTATGAAGAAGGCTTAGCGGAAGGGTGGAACGCGATTAAAGACTATTGGCAAAACCCAACGCCTGAAAATCGCGCTGCGCTTAAAGATTTCCCAACACCAGAGGAAATTAAGTCGCAATATCTCACTGGAGTAAGCGATAAGAGTTTAGTATCACCGGATGGTTATACCTTGGAAGGCATGCACGTACAGAAACCTGGTAATGCAGACATTCAGCTAGATTTAGTGCTTGATTATGCATCCAATGTTGAAAACTATCCGCGTTTTCAGGCTTATTTCCGTGAGTATCAACCTGCATTGCTTGCAGTCTGGGGAGCTAACGATCCTTATTTCCTGCCTGCTGGCGCTGAAGCTTGGAAACGAGATCTCCCTAATGCGGATATTCGATTCTTTGATACAGGACATTTCGCACTGGAAACGCACGCCGATGAGATTACGCCAATCATTTTAGAGTTCTTAGCACAAAGCGTTAAGTAATTTTAAAACCATTGAGTTAGCTAGTGTCTAGATAACTAATGGGGAGCAACTAGGCTTCCCATTAATATTATTGGCGACGTTCCCAATTTTCTTTTAATCACCTGAGGTTTGATTGTGAGACCGCTCGTAAGCCAGCCGTGGAGCCTAAACAGGGATATCACCGCGCAACATATGACTGATCTATAGATAGAAGGGCTGACACGGATAATTCGATATTAGGTGATAGAAAACATCAAGCATACTCTAGAGAAGAAATGCATCATGAGAAAAGGAATACATTTTAATAAAGGCCATGAGTATGTGGCGGGAGCAATTGCAAGTGTTGCGGTTGGATTAGTCGGCGGGAAGACTCTTGTCTCTATGGTATCGGTTAGAACAGCTTTTGCTGCTGAGACTTTCGATGAAAAAACGTTTACGGAGTCCATAGTCGCACAATAACCAAAGTCTTAGATTTAAAAAAACGATGCCAATAAAATCTATCTTTTCCAAGCTAACTAAACACTGAGATTCGGCGGACCATACTAATTCAATGCATACGCCGCTATTAGAAAAAATAAGTCAATGAGTGGAAATAGAAATGTGTTCCAAATTCTTGGCTAACAATTTTTGGGGCAGAAATTGGTCAGGAAAAACGAGGTAAATATCCGAAATTAGTGTACAAACTTTTTTATACCAAACGTTGTAATTTACTGATTATTGATTCCCTTATGTACAAACTTGATTGTATGCAAACAATTAATCAAAACGGAGCCGCAAAGTCCCGTATGCTTTCCGCCTCCGATTGGCGCAGGACTAATCCTCAGTAGCTCCTCGTTTCAATATAGGCATTGTAAGCGGCTTGAAGCAGTGCTTCACTAGTGGCAAAACTTGGCATGTTTAGATAACTAGCTGGCGCAGCTTCATTGTCTTTATGAATAAAGTTATAACAGCTTTGGGTGATTTGAAGGTGATCATTAAACGGCGCAAGTTGTTTAACTTTTGGGTTTAAATGGGCGCTTAAATAATTGAAGTAATGCTGGTTGGTGTGAATATCCCGCATCTGGAAAGGGTAACGATATTGCGCGCGTTCGGTGACCGGACAATACCCGCCAAACGGCGTGCTAAACCAGCGATCTTTCCACCAACCGACAGGGCGGCCATCGGCTAAAAACGCGGTTTGTCGGTCAGGATGAGCAAATAGATAGAAAATCTCCGCCTGTTGCTGGGCTATTTCATCAACCACTCCCATAATGGCTGCGCTGCGAATACAGCTATCCTGTTCTAGATAGTGGTGAATATGTTCTTTGTTTGCATAAGCGAGTCTGAGCAGTTGAAAGTGAGCGTAAGCAACGGGAGCTGGTTGTATCAATGGCGCATTTGGCCAACGGATAGTTTCACCATATTGAAGATCTTCAAAATGGTAACGATTCATCAACTGCTGATAACGACGCTTAAGTGCATCCGTTAGTGGTAAGTCAGCAAACGTATCTAGCCGATTATCGACCTCGCCTAGATAAGTACCTCCTTCAGTGCCTTTGGCTGCGATATTGTGAGTGGTTAAAAGCTGATAGCCACTTAACGACTCGGCACTAGTGATAAGCCAAATGCGAAGCCCCGATGGTAAACAAAGAACATGACTTTCACTTTGCAGCGCTAGTAAATTTGTCGGTAAATAGCGCATCTCAAGTAGCCGACTAAAGCCTGTCAAAATCACTGCGCACCAGTGTAATAACTGATAATAGTATTTCGATGACCAATTTAGAGCTTTGATAGTCTCTGTCGCGGATTTCCCAGCTGTTAGTTGCTGCATGAGCAATTTAAGCATGGAATCAGCGGGTGGCTTGGCTGGGGTAAAGACTTTTGCGCAATCACGACAGCGAAATCGCTGATTCCCTGCTGCAGTTTTGCCACTGCGCTGGATATTGAGTCCCTGGCAATTGGGACAACGGTTCGCCCACGTAGGTAACTGTGTTGGGGTGAACTTCTTTACCAGTGCTGTAACTAACGCATTATCAACCAGCGGCGGATAACTGCCACAGCTTTTGCAATGCAGCGCCGGATAACCTAAATGATAACTAATCGGTTCATAATCAACGCTGACAGGTTTCCCAAAGTTTTTACAACCCCAACTTTTACAGCAATTTAATTGCACTGTTTCTATTTGTCTTCTGTTGGTTTGCGTTGATCATGCGGTTTGTTTAAAAATAAATCAACACATTCGGAAAATAATTTTTATTGGGTATGAATTTTTACGAAAAAAGCGGTTTTTTAGCTTTTGCAGTGGACTTATTTCTATAAAATATGTTGCGTGTGTTGCTGGTTATGCCAGTTCACTAGGCGTTAAGCCTAATCCACATTCAGTTCGGCTAATCTGAGCAAATTTCCTTGCTGCTTGCTCAATTAGTATAGTTATCAGTTGGTTGTAGTGTATGCGTGGACCAATGGGGGGGACACTATTCCTATACAATAGCGCTGATGACTGAACTGAGTGTGGCTTCCTTCCTTTTCTTTCTAAATTTCTCTATTAGCGTTTTTATCCATTCATCAAAATGGATTGGCTATATCTATTGCTGGTATCGGATCTGTAAAATTCTATTTGTAAATGACTGTGGTAATATAACAGCTAAATTAAATTGATTTGTAAAAGTCTGTTGTTGCAAATCGTTATTGTTGTTCCAAAAGGATAGATGCTGAGTAACCTAAAGCCTATTCATGATTTTGCTTTGATTTTAGAAAGTTTGTGAACATCAACAGTTGATCATTGACGCTCTATTCTATCTAATGGTGAATAACACGTTCAGAACATGATTGACCTTGAGCAATAAGAATTTTTTCCTTTTTACTCACCGATAATTCATGTTAACCGTATTTACGAATACAGAAACGATAGTAAGAGGTTTATCATTCATGGCGACTTTACTAAGTCAGTTAAAACAGTACACAACCGTTGTCGCTGATACCGGTGATATCGACTCCATTGAGCAGTATCAGCCAGAGGATGCTACCACCAACCCTTCACTGGTGCTTAAAGCTCTGCAAAAACCCAGTGGTGATGAACTTATTAGTCAGGCCGCTAAATGGGCGGTAAAAAAAACTAATAAGGCTGAAGAACAAGTCATCGAAGCAGGTGATTGGCTGGCAGTTCATATCGGGACTCAGATTTTGAAACTTGTCCCAGGGCGCGTTTCTACCGAAGTCGATGCTCGTTTGTCTTATAACACTGAAGCCAGCGTTGCTAAAGCTCGTAAAATCATTGGCATGTATGAAGAAAATGGTGTTGGCCGCGAACGCGTGCTGATTAAACTTGCTTCAACATGGCAGGGTATTAAAGCGGCTGAAATTCTTGAAAAAGAAGGTATCAACTGTAACCTGACACTGTTGTTCTCATTCGCGCAGGCTCGTGCTTGTGCCGAAGCTGGTGCATTTTTGATCTCTCCATTCGTAGGCCGTATTCTTGACTGGTATAAAGCTAAAACTGGTGAAGAATATACAGCTCAGACCGATCCTGGTGTTTTATCTGTTACCCAGATTTACAACTATTACAAAAAACATGGTTATAAAACTGTCGTAATGGGTGCAAGTTTCCGTAACATCGGTGAAATTTTGGCTCTGGCTGGGTGCGATCGTTTGACCATTAGCCCTAATTTGCTTGAACAGCTCAATAACTCTGAAGATAAATTGGAACGTCATCTGATTGATTCTTTTGAAGTTGAATCAGCACCAGAAAAAATGTCTGAGTCTGAATTTTATTGGGAACATAACCAAGACCCAATGGCAGTTGATAAGTTAGCTGAAGGTATCCGTAACTTTGCTGCTGACCAATTGCGTATGGAAGAGATGATTCGCGCTAAATTGAATTAATTTTCTAAAAAACTTGTAAAGGCTGCCTGCGGGCGGCCTTTTTTGTTGGCTGAAAACAATCGGTCAGCATGAACGAATTTTCAATGGTATAGTTGTAATAGTCAGCAACTTAGCTGCAGGGGATATGTTTTGTTTGACTCATCATTACCACTGGTTGACTTGCACCGACACCTAGATGGGAATGTCCGTGTTGAGACTATTTTTGAGTTAGCTCGCCAACATGATATTAGCTTACCCGCTGATAATGTTGACGATATGCGCCAATTCGTACAGATCCAGGGCAAAGAAAATGACCTGCTTGGTTTTTTGAAAAAATTGGATTGGATGGTCAACGTCCTGGCGGATTTAGAGGCTGTGCGGCGGGTTGCCTACGAAAACGTCGCAGATGCAGCGCTCACTGGGTTAGATTATGCTGAATTACGCTTTAGTCCATATTACATGGCGATGAACCATGAGCTGCCAATGGTCGGGGTAGTTGATGCCGTGATTGATGGGGTTTATGCTGGATGTCAGGATTATCCGGTTAAAATCGCTTTGATTGGTATCATGTCGCGAACCTTTGGCCAGCAGGCATGTTTGGATGAACTGGATGCTATTTTAGCTCGAGCAAAGCATTTTGTTGGGGTTGATTTAGCCGGGGATGAAAAAGGGTTTCCGGGCGAGTTTTTTGTCAAACACTTTAACAAAGTGCGTGATGCAGGGTTAAATATAACCGTTCATGCGGGTGAGGCGCTGGGCGCTCAAAGTGTTTGGCAAGCAGTGACACAATTGGGTGCAACGCGTATTGGGCATGGCGTTAGAGCGGTTGAAGACCCACGATTGATGGATTATCTACAACAGCATCAAATTGGTATTGAGTCTTGCCCGACCAGTAACCTACATACCTCAACCGTTCGCGATTATGCGCATCATCCATTAAAACAATTTATGCAGGCGGGAATTCCCGTTAGCCTGAATACGGATGATCCTGGTGTCAGCAATATCGATATCGCCCACGAATATAACGTGGCACACCAGCAATTAGGCTTATCTTTTAGCCAATGTCAGCAGTTGCAACGTGATGGTGTTGCGATGGCATTTTTGAGTCAAAAGCAACGATTAGAACTTTACCAAAAAGCAGTGGGACGTATTTAAAACAAGGGATAGAACATGTATCTGCCTCAAGAGTTAATTCGTCGTAAACGAGATGGTTATGCGTTATCAGATGAGGAAATTGCTTTTCTGGTTTCAGGGATCAGTTCTGGCCGTCTCGTTGATAGTCAGGTCGCAGCTTTGGCAATGGCCATCTATTTTAATGATATGTCGGTTCAAGAGTGCTCGGCATTAACGCTTGCCATGCGTGACAGCGGTGAGCACCTAAGTTGGCAAGAGTTTTCTTTGCCAGGCCCGGTTGTTGATAAACATTCAACGGGTGGTTTAGGGGATATGGTTTCGCTGGTTTTAGCGCCAATTATTGCCGCATGTGGTGGTTTTGTTCCGATGGTCTCTGGGCGCGGACTGGGACATACTGGCGGCACCATTGATAAACTCGAATCCATCGCAGGTTACAATGTAACCCCCAGTCAAAGTCAGTTTCAGCACTTAGTCAAAGAGATAGGCTTGGCCATTGTCGCGCCAAGCAGTGATATCGCCCCAGCTGATAAACGGTTGTATGCCATTCGTGATATTAGCGCGACGGTCGATTCGCTGGCGCTTGTCTGTTCCTCCATTTTAAGCAAGAAATTATCCGAAGGGCTCAGTTCACTCGTGATGGACATTAAAGTTGGCAGTGGCGCTTTAATGCCCAATCGAGATCTTTGTGAGCAGTTAGCTCATCGAATGGTCTCGGTTGCAAGTGAGGCCGGTTGTACTACAAGCGCGATATTAACCGATATGAATCAACCACTTGCTCCGTGTTGTGGTAATTCATTAGAAGTAATGGAAGCGATGGATTACTTAACGGGTCATACTCAACATAGCCGATTACATCAAGTGGTGATGGCGTTGGCGCAAATGTTATTAGTTGACAGTAAACTCTGTGATAATGCCGAGCAAGCAAGGGTTAAAATTTTGCAAGTGCTTGAAAGCGGCGAGGCGGCGGAACGGTTTAATCGAATGGTCGCCGCTCTAGGTGGGCCACGGGATCTGCTTGAGCAGGGTAAAAGCCATTTTCCCAAAGCACCTGTTATCGCCCCGTTGTTGGCTGAGCACGCAGGCTATTTAAATCATCTCGATTGTCGAGAAATTGGGATGAGTGTTGTTGCTTTAGGTGGCGGCCGTATTCATAGTGATCAGACCATTGATCATCGGGTTGGACTCAGCCGCTGGCGACAAATTGGTGAGTATATTCATGTGGACGAACCGTTGGTGATGATTCATGCCAGCGATCAAAGTGGCTGGCAAAAAGCAGCTCGGCGGCTACGTCGGGCGATTAGTATCGATGCTGACCCGATAGCAGTTCCACCGGTTGTCTACCAACAAATAGTGAGTTGATTTGGAGAACGCATGAAAAGAGCGGTTGTTTTAGTTCTCGATTCTTTTGGTGTAGGTGCGGCAGATGATGCTGCGCGCTTTGGCGATCAAGGTAGTGATACATTGGGCCATATCGCGCAGAGATGTTTTAAAAACTTAGCTGATGAAAATCGTCATGGGCCTCTTAATATTCCCCATCTTAATCAGCTTGGTTTAGGTCGATTAGCTTTTAATAGCCGCGGCCGAGCCGTGGATGGACTGGCGGATGTTGCTAAACCGAGTGGTTCTTATGGGTATGCCAAGGAAATTTCAAGCGGTAAAGATACGCCCAGTGGTCACTGGGAAATTGCAGGTGTTCCAGTTTTATTTGATTGGGGCTACTTCCCTGATAAAGAAAATAGTTTTCCTAAAAAACTCTTAGATGAGCTGGTTAAACGTGCTGATTTACCAGGTTATTTGGGCAATTGTCACACCTCAGGCACAACGATTATTGAACAGCTTGGGCTTGAGCATATGCAAACAGATAAGCCCATTTTTTATACGTCAGCTGATAGTGTCTTTCAGATTGCCTGTCATGAGCAGACCTTTGGTCTTAATCGGCTTTATGATTTGTGCCATATTGCGCGAGAACTGCTGGATGACTATAACATTGGCCGAGTGATTGCTCGGCCCTTTGTGGGGGATAAACCAGATAATTTTAGCCGTACCGGTAACCGCCATGATTATTCGGTTACTCCGCCAAGTGCAACGGTTCTTGATAAGTTAGTCTCATCTGGTGGCAGCGTGATAAGCATTGGTAAAATAGCCGATATATATGCGCATCAGGGAATTACCCGAGCGTTGAAAGCAACTGGTTTGCAAGAGCTATTTGATACGACGCTTCAAGAGGTTGCGGTTGCTGGAGAAGACTCGCTGGTATTTACTAATTTTGTCGACTTTGACTCCTCTTATGGCCATCGCCGTGATGTCCCAGGTTACGCTCGAGCGTTGGAGTATTTTGATCAACGTCTTCCAGAGCTATTATCAGCGCTTAAAGATGATGATTTGTTGATTATTACCGCCGATCACGGCTGCGACCCTACATGGCAGGGGAGCGAACATACCCGTGAACATATTCCAGTCGTGGTTTATGGCAAAAAGATTCAGTGTGTTGATCTTGGCAAACGCGACGCGTTTGCCGATATCGGTCAGACATTGGCTGATTATTTCTCATTGCCGGCGATGGAATATGGAAGCAGTTTCTGGGCGGATATTGCCCCAGCGCAATAGTTGCTTTTTTCTCCAATTTTTTCGCAATAATCGAATGATTGTTAAGGATAGATAATGCCGACACCGCATATTAACGCCAATCCCGGTGATTTTGCTCAGACTGTGTTGTTACCGGGGGATCCGCTTCGGGCGCAATACATTGCCAAGACGTTCTTACAAGATGCCCAAGAAGTGACGAATGTTCGCAATATTTTAGGTTATACGGGAACCTATCAGGGGCTGAGAGTTTCAGTGATGGGCTCGGGGATGGGGATCCCCAGCTGTTCTATTTACGCTCACGAGCTCTACAACGAATATGGTGTGCAAAACATTATTCGGGTTGGCAGTGCCGGTGCTATTAGCCCTGACGTCCATATTCGGGATGTGGTGATTGCAATGGGGGCGTGTACTGACTCTAACGTGAATCGAGTTCGTTTCAAGGGGTATGATTTTGCCGCGATTGCCGATTATCAGCTGCTGCGCCGAGCCGTAGACAGTGCCCAAAGCAAAAATCTGCCAGTTCGCGTGGGAAATATTTTTTCAGCTGACTTGTTTTATACGCCCGATGCGCAGATGTTTGATGTGATGGAAAAACACGGTATTTTGGCCGTTGAAATGGAAGCCGCTGGTCTTTACGGTGTGGCCGCTGAATGCGGAAAAGCTGCACTCTGTGTTGTCACAATTTCGGATCACATTCGCACTGGCGAAGCGACCACATCAGATGAGCGGCAAAATACTTTTAACGATATGATTGAGCTGACATTAGACTCGCTTTTGTAAGCGTCTTTTCTGAGCGCGGATAGCCCTTCTTCTGCGGGCTATCTTCATCTGGCGACGACGTTTGCCAGAGATTTGTCGAGCAATCACAAATCCCACCCACAATGCTAACAACAGCATGAGCTGCAAAGAATATTGAGCCGAGTGGACATAACGTGTCGCACGGCTCAGTAGTGAACTTTCTTCTAGCGTAATTCGCAAATATCCCAGCGCTTCACCTTGGCCATTATAAATGGTCGCAACGTAAGGTCGGCGCCCAATCCCTTGTATCGGGGTGACTAAGTTCCCCGACATGGGTAATAGTTCATTCAGTGGCAGTGCATGGGCGCTTTTAGCTAATGCAATCCCTTTGGCATCATAGATGGTGGCATCAAAGACAAAATTCTCTTTGACAAGGGCATTTACAAGTTCTTGAATTTGTTCTTTTTGGTCATTAATGATGTAGTTAGCTGCATTAAATGCCGCTAGCGATGTGAGTGAGCGCGCTAAGCTCTCTGTGTTATTTTCTAGTAATGCCTGGCCCCGCATCGTCATGCCCCAATACATTGAAACAGCGACGATTATTGCAATGAAGGCACTGCCTATTTCCAGCCGATTAAACCATCGCAGTAGACGAAAATGTTGGGTCACAATCTTTTGCATCCTATTACATTGAATCGTTGCAGGCTTGCCAAAGTAGATAGCAATAGCTATTGTGAAGCGCTACATCATCTGTGTATTAACCTAAAGTATAGAGCAGGGACCGTATAGTGATTCCTAATACCCTTTTAACATATTTAGACAACTTGCCCAAGTGGCCAGCTAAACCCGTTTCGATTGCCGCTGACGGCCAAATCACTCAGCAACCAGTCATTCATTCATCCTCAGATACTACTCTTATCGCTTGGTCTACTGATAAAAATGATATTAAACAGTTGGTTGAAAATGTTTATCAAGAAAATGAGAGTTGGCGAATTTATCCATCAATGAATGTGCTTTCTGTGCATATTTTTGTTCTGACGACTCCAGTTGAACAAAGCCTTGTGAAAGAGCGTTTAGCTTGCGCGAGCCTTAATTTTGATGCGGTTGCCCTGAACCATATTCCCAAGCTTGATGAGCCAGGAATGTTGGTAATGGATATGGATTCAACAACGATTCAGGTCGAATGCATTGATGAAATCGCCAAACTTGCAGGTGTTGGTGAACAGGTGAGTGCAGTCACCGCAAGATCCATGCGCGGTGAACTTGATTTTTCACAAAGCCTACGTTCTCGAGTGGCGCTTTTAAAAGATGCTCCTGTACAGATTTTAGATGAAGTAAGAGACAACTTGCCACTGATGCCCGGGGTGAAAGTCTTATTGAGTCATCTGCAAGTCAATGGCTGGAAAGTGATTTTAGCTTCCGGTGGCTTTACCTTTTTTGCCAAAGCGCTACAGCAACGCCTTGGTTTTGACGAAGTTTACGCGAATGAATTGGTGTTAAAAGATGGCACTCTGACTGGCGAAGTGGAAGGTGATATTGTCGATGCACAATATAAAGTCGGTTTGTTAAAACGCTTGCGCAGTCACTTTGGGCTAGCACCATCTCAAACAATGGCTGTCGGCGATGGCGCAAATGATTTGCCAATGCTGGCCGAATCCTCGCTAGGGGTTGCTTTGCATGCAAAACCGATTGTGCAGAAAAACGCTAAAATTGCGATTAATCACAGCAATCTTGAAGGACTGCTGTTTGTGTTAATCGCTGGCATGATTCGAGACCACCAGAGCCACTAATTTCGCTATTGCTGAGAAGCTTTAAGGGCTTGCCATTCATCGCTAAGATCGTTTATTTCAACCACCGCATAGGTGTTTTGTAGCAAAATGGCCAGCTCTTTAGCTTTATGGGTAGCGTAGTGCCCTAAATAAGCCATCTCCGCTTTAATATAGGCTGCATCAGGTTTGCCCGTGCGGGACGCTTTGAGCTCAATATATTTAAAATGGCCATTTTCCATCGCCTGCACCACAAACTTATTGAGGTCAGCCTCTGATTGAAAATCTTCTTCACGTTGACAAGCAATCACTTTCTTAGAGTTTTTATGCAGTTGCATTAATAATCTGACCGTAATGACTTTTTGTTCATCACGCAGGTTTTGCAGTGGAGACAATAACCACTGCTGCCAGTTATCAGGGTGAATAAGCTGGTACATATTAGCTTTGTTTCGCGCTCTGGAAAGATACAGTAGTGGATCGATTGGTGAAGGGCTTTGCCCATAAGCCAGCAATTTTAGTTTGAGCAGGCCGCCTTCTTTGTTAATAAACAACACATGTTTGAATAAGTCATGACAATACAGCTGCCTAAGCGCCTCTGATAACCCTTCAAACACATTAATTTC
Organism: Celerinatantimonas sediminis; assembly: GCF_046054195.1. Lineage (NCBI taxonomy): Bacteria > Pseudomonadati > Pseudomonadota > Gammaproteobacteria > Celerinatantimonadaceae > Celerinatantimonas > Celerinatantimonas sediminis. The sequence goes on along the minus strand of NZ_JBEQCS010000022.1, from coordinate 5,765 downwards.
CGGCATATGGCCGAGTTTGTCTGTATTGCTATTAATTAATTGGCTGAAAAAGCGTGAGCCTTCATGGGTGTTGCCAACTGCTTGCAAATGAATCGTTTGTTGGTTTTCCTGAACGTTAACCACCAGATAAGGCAATTGAGTTAACTTAAACGTCCGTACTAGTTTTTGAAATTGGGGCAAGTTAACTAAAATATTATCGCCAGCTTTAAGCTGCACTGGATAATCTAATTCCAGCTGCAAGCCGCCGGCTGAAAAGTTATTCACCCAACCTTCGATAACTTGTGAATTGACGACAACCTCTGCCATCGAGCGATATTGATAACGCGCTTCTTTGCGCATCTGCATATATTTATGCGCAATGATTTTCACCTCGGGAATTGCATGCCGATATTGACCAAATGGCGCTAATTCGTTTGGGTTTTTGTCCGAATGAAAATTCTGTCGATAGCGAGTCCTCGATCGCTCATGAGTAATATCGGTTAGCAGACCAAAAACAGATAAATTGGCCAGTTGATCGCGCAGTGCTTTTTCATCTGCTCGGCGGCGTTGATTTGGCACAATTGGTGGGGCAAACGCATTATCTAATTGGATCTGCTGCCATTGAAAGGTGAAAACCCGCCAACTGGTTTTATTGGCTCCGAAATGAAAGAACAATTGCCGAAGTTCGGGTTCTGCCAGCAGTTCTTCGTGAGTTGCTGAGTAAAAGTAGAGTTTGCGGTTGTAGCTATGCACAAAACTATAAAGAACCGTTTGTCCATGCGGTTTGCTCATCAACGCGCGCATTCTTTGGGCATGAAAGGTTTGCCCCAAGACATTTTGGCGAAATTCGTTGTACCAGTAATCTAGCGTATTACGGCTAAAATCGTTACATAACACATAGCGCAGCTGCGGTGGGCGTTCGCCACTAAAGTACAGTGGCAAAGAGCCGCTGCGAGGTAAAAAGAATTGCTGATAACTTTTAACTAAGATCGCATCGACAAGGTGCACCACATCGACTCGATAGCGACCTTTGTATGCTTCTAAAAAGCTTTCAAAAAATGCATCAAATTCTGAGTCGTTGGTATTGAGTCTCTTTAAGCGAACCCACAGCCCTTTATCATCGCGTTCAAAGTCTAAAATGACATAATCAGTACCGCGGGTTAAAACTGGGTTGGCAAACTCCTGTTCAAGGCCTGTGAAGTAGATTTTGATATGTTCACCGACTACCGGATCATCTTCTCGGTCGTAGCGAATGCGCATCCCCGATATCGACATATTCGAAGACATACCACCATAAACCATCATCTGCTCAGTTTGGACTTCAATCGGCATGCTAATAAACATCCGCTCTTCCACTCGGCCATGGTAATGACCAAACTGAAATGCTTTGACTCGAGTATCGACGCGCATTCGTTTATTGGGATCTTGACGGCGCAGCTGCTGCATCTGCTCAAATACGCCTTGGGTGTAACTACCGTAGTGTTTGAGTAATTGCTTAAATGTCTCGATATGTGACTCACTCATAAAGTGCGTCAGTCCATCATATTTAAACGGCAGACAATTTTGATCCGTTGGGCTCGTGCGCAAATCAATCACCCGTTTTGAGGGCGTGACAAGTCGTTTCAGCTCCATTTTGAGCAGAAACTGTTCATTTTTATTTTCGCCAGAGGTAATACGCTGAAAAATTTCAGCAAAATCGCTCTTGCGATGCACCGCGATTAATTGCGCTAAAAGGTCGTTTTGACGTTGTTGATCCATAGTTTTAATCAATAGAGCGATAACTGATTCATTGCTCTTAATATTTATATGCCAATTCTAGCATCAAAATTTGTGCCGAAATGGCAAACTCCGTTATCCTTGAATCTATTATCGGCAGTTAAGAGCAAAAATGTAAATGGCGAAGACAAAGACAGCTTATGTATGCAGTGAATGTGGCGCAGAATATCCTCGTTGGCAGGGCCAGTGTAGTGAATGCAAATCCTGGAATACCATAAGTGAGATCCGCCTTGTTTCTGCCACCCAAAATACTCGCAATGATCGTTTTCAGGGCTTTGCCGGGCAAACACAGGCCAAAGTGCAAACGCTTGATCACATCGATTTAGCTGACTTGCCTCGCTTTAGCTCTGGCTTTCGAGAGCTTGATAGAGTGCTTGGCGGCGGGATTGTCCCGGGCAGCGCAATTTTAATTGGCGGCCATCCTGGCGCGGGTAAAAGTACCTTATTGTTGCAGGTGATGTGTCATTTAGCACAGTCGATGTCAGCGTTGTATGTGACCGGTGAAGAATCTTTACAGCAGGTTGCACTGCGAGCCAAACGTCTTGAGCTACCGCGTGAGAATTTAAAAATGTTGGCTGAGACCAGTGTCGAAACCATCGGTCAGATTGCTTTGCAAGAAAAGCCGAAAATCATGGTCATCGACTCGATTCAGGTGATGCACATGGCGGATATTCAGTCCGCTCCTGGTGGGGTATCGCAAGTGCGTGAAAGTGCCGCTTGGCTGACTCGTTTTGCCAAACAAAATCACGTCGCCATGTTTATGGTTGGCCATGTGACCAAAGACGGTTCGCTGGCGGGCCCGAAAGTGCTGGAGCACTGCATTGATAGCTCTATTTTACTTGAAGGCAGCTCAGATAGCCGATATCGCACTTTGCGTGGCCAAAAAAACCGATTTGGCGCAATTAATGAGCTTGGTGTCTTTGCGATGACTGAGCAAGGCATGAAAGAGGTGAGCAATCCTTCGGCTATTTTTCTCTCGCGAGCAGAGCAGGCAGCTCCCGGTTCTGTAGTGATGGTCGTTTGGGAAGGTACTCGGCCATTGCTTGTTGAAATCCAGGCGCTTGTTGATAACAGTCCGCTGGCTAATCCGCGCCGAGTCGCTGTGGGCTTAGAGCAAAACCGACTGTCGATGCTGCTGGCAGTCTTGCATCGTCATGGTGGTTTGCAGATGGCAGATCAGGATGTATTTGCCAATGTGGTCGGTGGTGTGCGAGTGAGTGAAACCGCGTCTGATTTGGCGTTAATGGTGGCAATGATCTCAAGTTTTCGTGATCAGACTCTGGCTCAGGATTTAGTCGTGTTTGGTGAAGTAGGCTTATCGGGTGAAATTCGCCCTGTTGCCAACGGTCAGGAACGATTGCATGAAGCGCAAAAACATGGCTTTAAACGAGCCATCATTCCCGTTGCAAATATGCCGAAAAATAAGCCCGAAGGGATGGAGGTCATCGGAGTGAAAAATCTGGCCGATGCCCTCGATGCACTTTAATGGCTTAAATCTGTATCTAATAGCTGCTCGAACTGACGCATAAGCAATTTTTCATCGCCTAGGTTAAGCTCGAGCAGGCGACGCAATCGAGAGGCACTTTCGATATCCATTTTAAGAAATTCGATACCGATGTGCCCGCCATGACAGTGGCAAACTCGACCTTTGATACGCAGGTCACATTCACTGCTTGCTTCACCTAAGTGCATGCAAAGCTCTAGTTCTTGGGTTTGTTCGTGCCACTGTTCTGGTTCAGAGATAAGCGCACCGTGCAGTGATATATCAAGGACTTCGGCCTTGAATGAGCTATGTTGAGTTAAGATGCGAACGTCGTGAGCAAAATTAACTCGAATAAAATGGCGTTGATCTTTGAGTTCCATCAGCCGATCCTTCTGGTTTATGTTGTATTCATTATAGGCAATAGTTGCCTGAATGCATCGGCTTATCGAAATGTTCAATTGGGTGGTGAGAAAGTACGCTGCAAATAATTGCAGCGTATTTACATGAGGTTAGTCAGCCTGACCTATCGCTTTGGCGATAATTTCTCTGGTTTGTTCACATAACTGTTGGGCTGTTTTACTTGCAACTTCATCTGCTTCAATGGGGTCTAGTACGGTTAGGCGCATATTGGCTTTGCCGACCATAATTGAGCTTTTGGGTAGCGCATTATTTGTACCTTCAATGGCAATCGGGATAATGCCAACCCCAAAATGTTTTGCCATCGCAAAAGCACCCGTTTTAAAGTTGCCTAATTTGCCATCTGTCGAGCGACTACCTTCAGGAAACATATAAACAGAACTGCCTTGTTCAATATGTTTTTTAACTTCAGCAGACATTTTAGCGACGCTGCGCCGATCCCCTCGTTTTAAGGCAACGTATTTATTTAAATACATGTTCCAGCCAATAAAGGGAACGTGAAACACCTCTATTTTGGATAGCCATTTAAACGGTTTATAAAGACCAAATGCCAATAAAATATCGATACCAGATTGATGGTTCGAAACCAGAATATAGGGTTTATCTTTGGGGACTCGTTCTCGGTATAAAACTTGCGTCTTCCACTCGGGGCATAACGAGATTAAAAACTTTGCCCAGATAGAGGTGAAGTAATGCAAATAGACCAAACGGGTATCCCACCAGATTGTTAGGAGCCAGATAAGGCAAGCAATCAGGAAAAAGAATGGGGCTGTGATACAGGTCATACACAGCAAAAAGATTGAATAACACCTTTGCAGCACAGATCGATAACTCTCTAGTAAATTTTTGGTTTAAAAGTTGCATGATGACATTAAAGGTTTATGTCACCACCTCTAAGATCAAGCAAATCCTACCAGAGGGCGGTGTCTGATGCTAGTTTCGCGGCATATCTGCGGCAATGTTTTGCCGCATAGTTGCAAAAACGTCCATTCACTATAATGGCAACGGAGAATGAACATGCAGGTTAACAATAATCAGTCGGTGATGGATAAGTTATCGAGCTGGATGGGGAGCAATTCCGCACCTGCTCAACAGGGCAGCGATTTCCAAGCGCAGTTATTAAAGTTACGTAATAGCGGACTAAGCCAAAGTCTAGCTGGTCAGAATTCATTGACTAGCAATTCATCGAGCAGCAGTTCCTCAAGTAGTAACTCGCTAGAGCAGTCATTAAAAGGTTCAGGATTGGAATTGTTCGGGTCATCTGAAAACAGCAATATTCTGAATAAACAATTTACCGCAATTGGTGAAGGGATTGGCATTGGCTTGTTGGCGGCATTCGCGGGTAAAAATGGCGGTGCACCACAGTTTGGTACAACCGGCGATAAAACCTCGGCCACGACAGCTACTTCAGCGACCAATACCACGACCAATAGCTCGACAACGACGAATACTAGTTCAACATCAGAACTGACTGGTATGAATGCGAAGAATTTAACGTTTGGGGTGAAATCCGATAAACCTCAAGGGGCAAATAATCCAGCACCAGGTGCTAATCCGCCACCGCCACCTGCGGGAGACGGACAAAATGCGGCAAACAATACCGCGCAGAACAATACGCAACAGAATAATGCCGCACAGACCGCCAATAATGGTCAAACGGCAAATGCATCGGCTAAACCTGCTGGCTCAAGTTCATGGAATCCATTTTCGAACTTTTTTAAAGACTTGTTTGGTGGTGATAAACCGGCTGCAGCAAATGCTGCAACAGCAGACACCAATGCTCAGCAAAATGGAACCGATACGACAGCGTAATTAGCAGCTTAACCTAGGCTATTAAGTTACCTGCGTGTCGTTGAAAAAATAAAGTTGCCAAATTAAGAAGGTCAGAGTTTTTGCTCTGGCCTTTTTGTTTTAATTGGAACTGATTTCACTGAATACTTGCCAGCCAAGATAAGACTCATAAAGCGAATAAAAATAAGAGGGTGGGGTGATGGAGCAGCAATAAAAAAGCCCTGAATGGTTCAGGGCTTTGCTTGTGCCTAGAAAACCCCCAGCTAGGCTGGGGGTTCAGTAAAGCTTTCAGCTATGAGTCTGTTATAAAACCCCTTTC
>NZ_JBEQCS010000021.1:0-78979 GCF_046054195.1 Celerinatantimonas sediminis | reverse complement strand
AGGCGGATTAGCACTAATTCAGGTAGTTAATGTTGATTGCTTAATAGTAAGAACGGTAGTTAAGCTTCCTCCAAGCACATTAGTTCTTGTATCGTGAAAAACTGTGAACTGAGTGTAGATGAAATGAATGCGCAACTCATTTTGGGGCAAAATTGAGTCAGACATAATCATCATAAAACGTCAAAAATGATCAAACTATATTAACTTTGATCAAACTTTATTATCCGACTACATTATCATTGATTGCTAAAGATGATAGTGGTATCAACTCTTGAATCCTTTCTGAGCATACCTCTCCCCGCTCCTAATACATGAATTCACATTCCAACACCATCATAACCCCCACTCAAATGTCCGATTGTAATGTATCATTTCGTACATGTCCGATATTTTAATTTTAAAAGTTTTGGACACATGCTATCATCCTGTCCGTAACTATTAAGTTCCGAACAGGGGTTATCAATGGCATTTATCGGCTATGCACGAGTCAGCACTCATGACCAAGATTTATCAGCTCAACTTGAGGCACTATCAGCCGCTGGTTGTACTAAGATTTTTAATGGCAAGCAATCAGGCAAATCAGATGAGAATCAGAGGCACCTTAATGAACTGATTAACTATGTGCGAGATGGTGATGTTGTTATTCTTACCAAGCTTGACCGAATGGGAAGAAGCTTAAACGCTATCCTAACTACTATTCAAACACTGCAATCTAAAGGTGTTCATGTCAAAACATTGGATGGTCAGGTGGATACAAACAGTGAAAGCCCGATGCAAAAAGCGATGACTCAGTTGTTAGGCGTCTTTGCAGAGCTTGAGCATAGCGTTATAGTGGATAGGCTACAAACAGGTAGAGAGCGTACAGGTCGTAAAGGGGGACGTTCTAAGGCGCTGTCAGAGCCACAGATACAGGAAGTGAAACAGAAGCTAGCTGAGGGCTTATCTAAATCTGAGTTAGCACGTCAGTATGGTGTGAGTCGGCAGACGATTATAAGAGTTGAAAAGGCTTAAAAATTTTTATAGTTACTTATCTCTTAAGATCTCAGTCAAGCTAGAATTTATGTCTAAAAGCTAAACGATGGAATAGGTTTAATTGAGTATACTAAATGACAAACGTAATTAGATATGGGGATGGCTCTAATATAGCTTACTAATGGTCAAATAAAGACCAATTATAACCTAATTATTTTAAATCTATGTCTATCATATTAGATAGACCCTAGCATCCTTCTAAATATTTAATTTAAGGCATTAAACGGGCTTTCTAAGAAAAAGTTAAGACATTAATGTACAACCATACCATCACAATGAAACACCGCCTTAAAACGCCTCTTTTAAGCCATTAAAGAATCGGGATTTATTTCATCTTTTTTTACAATGAGAAATATACGTTGTTTAGCAAAACTAGAGGTATTTTTTAGAAGGATGTTAATTAGCTAATTTTTAATCTAGAACGGTAATTCCAATTCGGATAAATCGTCCTCACTTATTGACTTAAGATACTCGGTCACAAAGGACTGACTTTCCTGAAAACACAAATAATCTTCATAATCATTCATTAACTCACTGCTATCGTTTTCACACCACCAATCCGGAGGATTAAGGGAATCTGTAGTTACCTCTATCTCAGGTTCAAATTCCTGTTCAACCGAACTAGGCTCGACACATCTCACATCTTGAGCAGGCAAACGAATTGTGTTTTGATGTCTTTTAATACTTGAATGGCCTTCAAGTTTACTTTTATCTAGTCGGGAAGTCTTAAAAGAACATCCATGATAATCATCAGGTAAAGCTTGATCATCGTCTTTCTTAGTCAAGTAAGACATATGATGGAACTCAGACATGTAATGTTCAGTCTGAGTGTTGATAATTAGTGATGATAACTCATAGGTTTCAATCTTGTTACCTGCTTTCCGTTTGCCGTTTTTGACTTTTTTTGGCATACATGAATATCGCTCGCCATCTATTTCTCCGTGTTTCCAGCACTCTTTTACCAATGGTATAAACGACGTTTTAAGATTGAATACAATATCTCTATTGATACAAAATATGATGTGATAATGCCATCCAGTGGCTTCGCCTTTGCCAATTTCATCACTAATTCTGTATTCTAGTTTCCACAGATAATGAATGGGAACACTCTCACCTTTTACCTTAAATTTCTCATTCAGTGATTTGAGTAATTTAGTGATATCAGTGCTTAGATGAGCATCTTGCTCATCGTATTTCAATACCATTGAGGCTACACTATAACGATAATGTTCAACATCTAGATAGCCATACCATGCTACCAAGCGAGCGAGATGATCATAATCATGATGATAGTGTGAATTTACCCTATAGCCCCTGAATGAATATTGGTTGCGGTTTGTTGGAATAAATGGTTTACTCATGTAGTCTACTCCTATACTAGTAACCCCTATTACACTTACCACGCTTACTCATAGCTGAGCGAAGGCACATATAGCAAGGGCTTACGTAAGATTTGTTTAAAAATTAAACACCTCATCTGATTTAATCTTAAGTTTTTGTTTTTTTAAGTAAAATTCGGGGTGCACAGTAGTGTTCTCTTTCCGCATGTTCGGGAAAAAACCATCTGCATTTTCGGGAATTTTTTATTGAGGTGAAATAGTGGTAGGCATGTTCATTTTATGCACAATTAATTAACATCATGAACAATAATGTCTAACAGTTACCTAATTATATTTTAGAATAAATTTGATTTATTGCAACTAGTTTATTAATGACTAAGTCATTTTTCTTTACATATCTTAACTCGACAACATCAAGATTTTTCATATCAATACTTAGTCGGGTCACTAAAACATAGCAAGCCAGCCTTTAAAACCTCATTCTAAATTTGAACCCGTCGAACACCTATTTTATAGTTTTCACCACCAGCCTCGAGCAGATGGGATGGACATCAATGTCAATATGGCAAGGTCGGTTTAAGGGAAACAGAGCTGTGGTACTGAACAGCCAGTTGCGGGGTGTTACTAACAACTCTAATTTTTCCAAGATATTGTTTTATATTATATTTTTGTTTATATAAGGAGGTTTTCTCAGTTCCACCACCTCTCTATGGATATAAAGACTACCTCATAGGATTAGGGATACTCTGATAAGATAATTGATCTATAGCGGCTTTAAGTTGAGGTATCGTGAATTGTTCGGGATGAGTATAGCCATCAGACTGACCAGAGCCACTTAACTTATGCCCAACAATTGCTTGCATATGCACTGTTTGAACACCAGCACTACGAAGTGAAGTTACCACTCGGTGACGTAATGAATACAAAGTAAGCTGATTTAAAGCCTCATCTACATCAGGAAGGTTAATCTTTCTTTTAAGAGTTCCATACATCCGAGTCAAAGTTCGACCATCCCCATTAAACAGGGTATTTTCTCCGCTTTCCACACTATCAACAAAGGCGAGGAAACCAGCATCTAGCAGCGCATTGTGGATAGGCACACGCCTTACTCCAGCCTTGGTCTTTACGCTGCCAGCTTCCGTAGTGACATGAATATAACTAATACCAGAATCAGAATCTGTTTTGATATCCATCTTACGTAATTGCATCACTTCGCTATTTCGCATCCCCGTATATGCCATAATAGGAATAGCCCAATGCCATAAAGCATCAGTTTGTTGCAAGCAATAGTCTAGTATTTCCCTAACCTCTGAATTAGAGAAGCAGCCTCTATCCGAGGTTTTTGGAAACTTCAACAACATACCATCAGTAGGCGAAATAGAGATATAACGCTGATATCGAGCAAACTTAAAGCAACTTTGAAGGAATTTCTTATGCTCTTTGATTGTTTTAGGACTTACCCGAACATCGTCATCTATTTCATCGAGTTGAGCAATACTGACACATTTCTCTGTAGTATATTTACTATATGGCTTAGTATTTCGCTTTGGCAGTGACAATGCTGTTGATAATGCAGTATCCAGTTCTCGCCCACTAATTTGTGATATAAGCGTATTTCTTCCCAACAAAATGAGGAGGAGCTCCGATTTACGCTGATTATCCTTAAGAATTTTAAGGGTCCATTTTTTGGAATGAGCATCTATATATTCATTAAACAAGTCTTCAAGTGTCATATTTGTCGAGCCACTCAGTGCATTATGTTGGATCTGTGATACAGGCTCGTCGATTGATGCTTGATCTAACTTAGGAGCATGTTCTTCCTCATTATCTTTTTGAATATCCTTCCAGCTATTCTCACTTTTTTCAGCAAAAGCAAGCAATTCATTCATTATCGAACGAGCGCCAGCTTCGTTATTAAATTCGAGTGCTATTCTGATTTTTCTAAATTCGCCAAGCACCTTCATAAATGAGGCTTCAGCTCTGTGATATAGGGGATCTTGAGAATCTATAAGGTATTTAAAAAGAACATTCAATAGCTCACGATCAGTGGAGTGTTTCGGGAAAATTTTTTCTAAAAGTACACTTCGAATTTCTTTTGGATCATTTAATTTACTTAAGACAAATTCTTCCCAAGATTCTGGAGTTACTTCTGAGGGACAGTCATAGAGTGATTCACCTATTAAATCCTGATAATCATCTAATTCATTATCAGCCTCCCTTGATAAGGGAGATACAACAGCCTCAAAGCGCCTTTGAACTTGCTTAATTAAAGCCGACAATGCGTTAGAGAGGCCCGCGAAAATTTGCTCCTCAGATACGCCACCTTTTTTTCTGAGTTCAGTGACTATAGGAATTAATTTATCAACCATGATTTGTGCGACTTTTTGGCTATCAGTTGCCAAACTTCTACGGAAAATATGAGGTCCGATTCGAACATTGATATGGTAATTACCATTTCTTTGGATGGTGTAAGCAACGGACATATCGTAGCTCCATGTGTGACGCGATGTGTGACGAAATCACTTCTAGTCACTCTTCTGGAAGCCATTAGCTAGGTAAACCCACAGCTGACGCGGGTTTAAGAAGATAGTGGAGTTGGCCGATAAGCCGGGTTCTGTCGTGGACAACCATTCGTCTAGGCCATCAGTCGCCCGATGGCTCAAGCAGCCTACCCGCCCCCAACGCGGGCCGCGCCGTACGGGGGCCTATTTGGCCTTGCTCCGGGTGGAGTTTACCATGCCATGAACAGTTACCTGCCACGCGGTGCGCTCTTACCGCACCCTTTCACCCTTACCTGTGCCCGAAGGCCATCGGCGGTTTGCTCTCTGTTGCACTTGTCGTAAGCTTTCGCTTCCCAGGCGTTACCTGGCACCCTGCCCTATGGAGCCCGGACTTTCCTCCCCTTTGCCCGTCTGCCCAATTAAGGACACAACGACAAAGCAGCGATTGTCTGGCCAACTCCGCGGCGCAGCATAGGTGAAGGGGCTTTAAGAGTCAAGTAAACTTCGCTTACAATCCCAACTCCAAGCCCAATTTATACAGCATATTCTTTTTCAACTGATAAATTTGCGCAGTTAATGCCGCGGCCTTTTTAAGTGGTAGCTCTTGGCTTAACAAACTCAGAGTCTGGCGCGCCTGAAGCGGCAGCGCATCTGGGTCTTTAGCAAAACCTGCAATCATCAATACGATTTCACCTTTTTGCTGGTCCGCATCACTTTTAACCCATTCCAACATATCAGCAGCACTTTTACTGGCGAAAGTCTCAAAGGTTTTGGTTAACTCACGGGCCAAAACCAACTGCCGATCTTTTCCGAGAACATCAACAATATCGGTGAGTGTGTCGACAATCCGATGCGGTGATTCATAAAAAACCAAAGTAGCCGTTTGCTCTTTTAAATCCTCAAGAGTTTGCTTGCGAGCATTTGATTTGGGCGGGAAAAAACCTTCGTAGTGAAACCTATCGGTTGGCAAACCAGCTGCAGACAAAGCGGTAATGGCCGCGCAAGCTCCAGGAACAGGAACCACCTTAATATTGGAGCTGCGACAGAGATTGACTAACCGATATCCGGGGTCATTAATCAGCGGCGTTCCGGCATCCGAGACAAGCGCTAAATTTTGTCCGTCAATTAGCCGCTCAACCATTGTTGCGGCCTTTTGTTGTTCATTATGGTCATGAAAAGCTATGCACGGCGTTTGAATATCAAAATGTCGCAAAAGTCGCCCGGTATTACGCGTATCTTCAGCGCAGATAAAATCAACCTCACCAAGTATACTCAACGCACGTTGCGTAATATCAGCTAGGTTACCAATTGGCGTTGCCACTACATATAGTGTGCCATGCTCTGCCATCATTCTTTGCTCCTTAATCAAGATGCTGCAACTGTAATGAAAAGCACAGACAAGCTCAATGACTAATGTTCATTGTCGTTGGTCTCTGGATTATTTGCCGCTAGACTTTTAAGATAACAGCTGCATTTATCTCTATTTAGCTACAACAGGTCATTTGTTCATGAAAACTATGTCGTCTTGGCGCATTCTTATTCCTACGCTTGGCTTATTGCTACTGGCCGCCTGTAGCTCTAACGGCATTGCCCCAAAACTGGTGGTGCAAAACCCGCCATCGATTACTGAACTAACCCAATACGATGGGGCAAATTATCTTGAGCAGGCCAAAACCGCCCAAGGTTCGATGGTATTTGATTGGCAGTTATTAGCAGCGAAAGCTTATATTCAAAATGGCCAAATGGGTCAGGGACAACAACTGCTTGAGAGCCTTTATCTGAAAGCTCAATCCCCTCGCCAAAAAGCGGCTTGGAGATTGGTCGCAGCTTATGCAGCCCAGCTCAATCAACACCCTCAGCAAGCGATAAAATGGCTGCAATTTCCAGATAGTGAACGATCATTGCCTGCTGACTATTACAAAAGCGACTACCAACAACTTGCCCAACTTTATGAAGCGCTGCACCAGCCCGTCAATGCAGCTGATGCTTTGATTAAACTTGAACCATACCTATCACAGCAACAGATAGATAATAATCGCCACCACATCTGGCAGTTGCTTAAACCACTGAGCAGTTTTAAATTGCGCAGCTACGAACAACCCGGACAAGACACACTCAATGGTTATTTAGAACTCATTGCTATTAGTAATGAGCCAGTGAAAAATCCTCAGCAATTACTTGATAGACTCAACCAGTGGCAGCAAACTTATCCAAATAACCCTGCTGCTGATTTCATCCAGGGAAACTTAAGCAAAGCCCTTAAACGCAGCTTATATCAACCTAAAAAAATTGCCGTGTTGCTCCCATTATCCGGTCATTTTGCGCAAAGTGGTCAATGGGTACGCGATGGTTTACTCGCTGCATACAGCGATCTTGACCGCGCAGATGTGCAGCTGAACTTTATCGATACAAACAGTCAAAGCATGAAGGCGATTGGGGCTAAAATCAATGCGCTTAATAGTGATTTTATCATCGGCCCGTTATTAAAAAGTAATATCCGTGAATACGCAAAATTAGCAATCGACAAGCCGTGGCTGGCACTAAACGATCTAGATGAAATTAATGATGCATCAGATAAGAACGATTCTGAGCACTATAGCTTATCATTAGAGCCTGAAACGCAAGCCACGCAAGCTGCGATTCAAATGAGCAACTTAGGCGAGCGGCACCCATTATTACTCGTACCTGATAATGACATCGGCAAACGGATGGCTAATAGCTTTAGTCAAACGTGGCAGAAAAATCATCAAGATATGCCCGATATCACGTTCTATCATGGTCGTGATGACTTACAAAAAGCCGTCAAACGAATGCTACTAACAGACCAGAGCGCCCAACGAATTCACCGGCTCAAAGCCTTACTTGGGCAGAATCTGAAGACTGAAGTCCGTTCACGGCGGGACGCCAATAGCGTCTACATCGTGGCTAATAATATTGAAACGAAACTGATTGTTCCTTTTATCAGTGTCACGATAAGTCCCTTCGCCCAACCTTTGCAGCTTTTTGGCAGCTCTCGTAGCCACCAAGAAGGGGTGAATAATAATGAACTAAATGGAATGAGTGTCACCGAAATGCCATGGTTATTGGATAAAGTCAGTGACAATGCCCAACGTTTTGCAACACTTTGGCCACATGCAACCGACACTGATAAAAGTTTATATGCAATCGGTTATGATGCTTATAAAGTTCTGCCACACCTTGCGCAAATGCGCGGCTTTAAAGATTATCACCTGCAAGGACTCACCGGGATTTTAAGTGTGACAGATAATGGAACCGTGCATCGTCAGCTAGTATGGAGTCGATATCAAGATGGCCATCTGGAATCTGTTTACGAACAATAATCCCAAAGCGCAAACAACCCGAGCCAGAGGACAACAAGGGGAAGATTTAGCCTGTCGTTATTTAAAAGCTCAAGGGCTAAAAATCATTACGCGCAACTTTTATTGCAAGGGCGGTGAAATTGATATCATCGCCCAAGATAAAGACACATTAGTTTTTGTTGAAGTTCGAATGCGTAAAAATCAGCGTTATGGTGGGGCCTTAGCCAGTGTGGATGCAGCCAAACAACATCGGTTGCGTCATAGTGCATACAGTTATCTGAATCAGCAACAGATAAATCCCACCCAGATAGCGGTTCGATTTGATATCATAGCAATCGAACAAGCGGAGCAAATCCACTGGTTAAAAAATGCGTTTGGGGAGTAGCATGCAAGAGCGAATCAAAGAGATCTTTCGCGAAAGTATTCAGACTAAAATAGCTGCAGCAGAAGCACTGCCGGATAGTATTGAAAAAGGTGCCACAATCATTGCGCACAGCCTGTTAAACGGAAATAAAATACTAACCTGTGGTAATGGTATTGCAGCCAGTTTAGCCCACCTTCTAACTTGTCAGTTGGTCAATCGTTTTGAAGCTGAACGCCCAAGCCTGCCAGCATTATCATTATGTGCCGATCAAGCGCTCATCGGCGCTATCGCAAGCGATGGCGCTATGGATGATATTTATGCCAAACAGATTAGAGCGCTGGGTCAAGCAGGAGATGTGTTAGTGGCCATTACTGATGATGGCAATGCCCGTAATCTAACCAAGGCGCTCGAAGCTGCGGTAAACCGCGATATGACTATCATTGCATTATCTGGAAAAGATGGTGGTGAAATGGCGGGATTACTCAGTCAACAAGATGTCGAAATTCGTGTGCCTTCGGACCGAAGCGTACGAATTTTTGAAGTTCATCATCTGACACTCAACAGTATTTGTGATTTGGTTGACCATATGCTGTTTCCTCGTCAAGATAGTTAAGACTCATAATAAAGGTAATTCAACATGCGTAAAATGCTTCCCGTTGCTTTAGCAGCAACGCTGATGTTGCAAGGATGCGCGGCTGGAGTCATTGCAGTCGGTGCTGGAGTGGCAACTGATTCTGCGATGGATAATCGTACTGTCGGCACTCAGATTGATGACCGAACACTCTCATTACGAGTAACCCACGAATTAGGTACCCATAAAGAGTTATGGGAAGATAGTAACTTAACGCCTGTCGTACTTGATGGGCAAGTGCTGATGATTGGCCAAACGCCAACTCCACAGATGCGAGATCAGGTGACTGAAATTGTCAAAAATGTGGATGGGGTAAGAAAGGTTCTTAACGAAGTTCGCCTTGGCCAACCCGTATCGGTTTCCACCAAAGCTCGTGATACTTGGATTACAACCAAAGTTAAAACGCAGTTGTATTCTAATAAAATTCCGCCAGGAAGAATTAAAGTCATCACCGAAAACAGCGAAGTTTTCTTAGTCGGGGTTGTCACAGAGAAACAAGCCAGTGAAGCTGTGGAAGCGGCACGTTATGTAGATGGTGTCAGTCGCGTGATCAAGTTCTTTAAAATCATTCCGCCGTCAGAATAACACACGGCTTAAATAGCAAAAAGCCCGCTTTATGCGGGCTTTTGTTATTTAATCACACGAAGTGATGGGCGACCTTTACCTTTAGGTGGCGTCGGCGGCTCATCATTGTCCTTGTCATCAGACTCAGCGGCTGTTTCATCTACTGAGCGCAGAGCTGGTTCATGTGTTTTAGGCTCTTCATCAGCGCTATGCTGGTCATAATATGGATCAGGTTCAAACATTGTCCCAGCACCATTTTCACGAGCATAAATAGCTAAAATGGCACCCATAGGGATATAAACCTGAAAAGGGACTCCCCCGAAGCGAGCACTAAAGCTCACATCAGCCATTCCCATATTGAACTGGCCCACCGCATTCGGTGAGATATTCAGAACAATCTGACCGTTTTGTACAAATTGTTGTGGAACTTCAACCCCGAAATATGTTGCATCAACAACTAGATGAGGCGTTAGCTGGTTATCCAAAAGCCAATCAAAGAAGGCTCTCAACAAATAAGGGCGGTTAGGAGTCATATCATTCATATTAGTTTAATGGACCAGTACGTAATTCACGCTCAACTTCAGTTAATGAAGCCTGGAATGAATCCCGTTCAAATACACGCAACATATACGCTTTTACAGCTTTTGCACCCGAGCCAGTCAGTTCAATACCAAGCTCTGGCAAACGCCATAACAGTGGCGCCATATAACAATCGACTAATGTAAACTCTTCACTCATAAAGTATGGGTATTCAGCAAAAACAGGGCCTAAGGCTAATAGGCTTTCTTTAAGCTCTTGACGAGCCTGCTGAACATTATCACCATCCATAATATTTTTAGCCAGAGAATACCAGTCTTTCTCGATTCGATGCATCATCAAACGACTTGAACCACGCGATACCGGATAAACAGGCATCAATGGTGGGTGTGGAAACCGTTCGTCTAGATATTCCATAATGATCTGAGCTTGGTATAAAACCAACTCACGATCCACCAGTGTCGGAACACTGTTATATGGGTTCAACTCGATTAAATCTTCAGGCAGCGCATCTGGAGACACCTGATGGATCTCAACACTAACGCCTTTTTCAGCCAAAACAATTCGAACCTGGTGACTATATAAATCGTTGGCACCTGAAAACAGTGTCATCACTGAGCGCTTATTGGCAGCAACAGCCATTGAACCCTCCAAAACCTTCATTTAGCGAATATTATTCAAACCCTATAAGCTAATTATAATGCCAAATTGTTGTTATTTAGCCAGCCATAGGGATATCAGCACAAGATTGTATCAAATTTCACGACTCTTGGGGGAAATTTAGCAACCACTGACCAAGACAAGATACAGATCAAATAACAAAGCCCGGCAAAAAACCGGGCTTTTTCATCACAATATCGATTAATCTGACGATTAACGTTTTGAGTATTGTGGACGTTTGCGCGCTTTGTGCAAACCAACTTTTTTACGTTCAACTTTACGAGCGTCACGAGTAACGTAACCTGCTTTACGCAGTTCGCCACGCAGACTTTCATCGTATTGCATCAGAGCACGAGTGATCCCGTGACGGATAGCCCCTGCCTGACCAGAAATACCACCGCCAACAACGGTGATGTTCAGGTCAACTTTTTCCAGCAGTTCAGTCAACTCAAGTGGTTGGCGAACAACCATACGAGCTGTTTCACGACCGAAATAAGTTTCCAGTGAACGTTTATTAATAGTGATACTGCCGCTTCCTGCTTTCAAGAATACTCGAGCAGTTGAGCTTTTGCGACGGCCAGTGCCGTAATATTGATTCTCAGCCATTTTCTAATTCCGTAACTTAAATGTCTAAAACCTGTGGTTGCTGAGCTGCATGGGTATGCTCAGGACCGGCGAATACTTTCAGTTTACGGAACATTGCACGGCCCAGAGGACCTTTTGGCAACATACCTTTCACTGCTGACTGAATTACACGTTCAGGTGCTTTATCAATCAATTTTTCAAAAGTGATTGATTTAAGCCCGCCTGGGTAACCCGTGTGCGAGTGATAGACTTTGTTTTTCGCTTTGTTACCAGTTACGGCAACTTTTTCTGCATTGATCACGATGATGTAATCACCAGTATCAACATGCGGAGTATATTCCGGTTTATGTTTACCACGCAGACGAGTCGCGATTTCAGTAGCTAGGCGACCTAACGTTTTACCTTCCGCGTCAACAACGAACCATTCACGTTTAACCGATTCTGGTTTTGCTACAAAAGTTTTCATTTGTATATAACCCAAAAAAACTGTTACAAGTCACTTGTTAATCATTTAACAAGCATAAAAAAAGCTAGCCTGCTACCCCTTCGAGTATGGCTGCTGTATAAAATATTACGCCGCCTTATTGGCAGCTGGTAACGTGGGCCGACATATTATAGGCAAAGGCAATCTAAAGATCACCCCTAATTTGCAGAAAATTTCGCCGTTATATAAAGAGCCGATTAAATTTATGGTAAATGTTCAAGTTTTAAATATTCTTGAGAATCCATCTGCTGCAATCTCGAGCAACAGCGCTGGTATTCAAACGCAAGTCGTTGACCTTGATATAGCTCTTGGGGCTTGGCTTGCAAGCTCGCAACGATAATGACATGGCGCTCATAAAATTCATCGACCAAAGTGATAAAACGACGCATGGCATCATTACTGTCATCATTTAGAAGAGGGATATCAGCAATAATAACGGTGTGAAAACGATGCGCAATTTCAATATAGTCATTGGCTGAGCGAGCACTTTGGCACAATTGAGCAAAATCACTATACAACACACCGTCATGACAACCGCGACAGGCAATCTGACGCTGGTTCACATTAATTTCTTGTGGTTTGGCATCGTGGTGGGTCAGTTGTTCAAACATGTTCCCGAGAGTCGTTGTCGCCAACTCGGACAATGGCCAATGAAAACAGTGACCACTTTGGATGACATTTTGCCGATAATCGGTCGGGCCATCTAAGTTAATCACCTGACAGTGGCGTTTAATCAGTGCTATTGCAGGCAAAAAGCGGCTACGCTGCAAGCCATTATGATACAGATCATCTGGCACAATATTCGAAGTTGCAACCAATGACACGCCACGCGTAAAAAGAGCTTCAAACAAAGTTCCCAGCAGCATGGCATCGGTAATATCGGTCACAAAAAACTCATCAAAACAAATTAATTTAACTTGCTGGGCAATCTGTTCGGCAATGATCTCAAGCGGGTTGGTTTGCCCCTGTTGTACTTTTAATTGCTGATGAACATCACGCATAAAATGATAAAAATGCTGACGACGCACCACCGATTCAGGCAAGCTGGCTACGAGCAAATCCATCAGATAGGTTTTCCCGCGCCCTACACCGCCCCAAAGATAAACCCCAAAAATCGGTTGAATAGGCTCAGATGAAGATTTCAGGCGCTGCCACCAACGCTTTTTCGGCATTGGCGAATTATCTTGAGGCTGCGAAAAAGCATGATAAACCCGCTCAAGTTCATCAACCACTAGCTTCTGAGCGCTATCAAATACAATTTTTTGCTCGCGGACATCTTTTTCATAACGCTGCTTTGGAGATAGCAAAATTCAATAACACCCTGTAAAAAGACAAAATAATCACAACAGTTACATTTTAGTTGCTATCTTAGAAGATAAAACAGCTGACATTTATCAGCAAGTTCATATTGTTCGATACCATAAAACTGACCGAGCTAAGACCTTATCATGAACCTGCGCTCGTGTTATAAAAGGAGAGTCAGCCGAATAACAGCTATCAATTGTGCAATGCGCAAACACGTAACTATGAGGTGGCACTATGGATATAATGACTAGCCTGATACTGGTTGCCGCAGGGGTAATCATTGGGATTTTGATCAGCCAGATTTTTACACACTCTTACCGGCACGAAAGCTCTTTAAAAAAAGAGTTAGAACAAAGCCGCGCCGAGCTAAAAGCCTATCGCCAGCAGGTGAATAACCATTTTCAAGACAGCGCTCAACTACTTGACGAATTAGCTCAGCAGTACCAAAAAATCTACCAGCATATGGCCGAACAATCGACTCAGCTATTAGATGACCCACTACTTCACTATCCAATGTTCGATCCGGATAAAAAAACACTGCATACGCCAGCCCAATCAAAACTTGATGCCGAAGTTGAACCCCCTGAAGAGTTAAGCGATACCCCGCCAAAAGATTACACAAACGAGCGTTCAGGAATTTTAAAAAATGACCCAACCTAAACGCTATACTTAGATTAAAGCGAAGTATTGTATGAAAAATAAAGCTTTAGTCATTTTATGTAAATCTAATTCGCTCAGGATGATATTTAGGTAGGATAACTGCTACAACATTATTAAGTTAGAGTTAGCAACTGATGAAGTTTTAAATGCACTACGCAAAGACACAGCAGCGCATTAAAAATTAAGATTGGTTGTTTAACTTGTCAGGAGTCATTTTGCTCAAAAAGTATTGCATTTGCACTTTTTGCCCCAATAACTCCAATGGTTCATTCACAAAGGAGCTCTCTTGATATGAAGAAGTTAACCATGAGTCTTGTTCCCGTTGCTCTGGCACTGACTTTAGGCTTATCCACAAGTCCTGCTGCATTGGCCCAACTACCTAAAGCAGTTGAAGGCCAACAGATGCCAAGTCTGGCACCTATCGTGGCAAAAGTTTCACCCGCGGTTGTCAGTATCTCAGTTGATGGAGAAATGGTCACTAACGCCCAGGCTCCAGAACTGTTCCAATTTTTCTTCGGCCAACAACAGCCCCCACAAATGCAAGGCCCACACAAAACACCATTTAAAGGATTGGGCTCCGGGGTCATTATTAACGCGGATAAAGGCTACATCGTCACCAATAACCACGTTATCGACAACGCGAATAAAATCGAAGTAACTCTGCAAGATGGTCGCCAGTTTAAAGCCAAAGTCATTGGGACTGACCCAATGTCAGATATAGCGCTATTGCAAATCAAAGCCGATCATCTTAAACAGGTGAAAATGGCAAATTCAGACGATCTCAAAGTGGGTGATTTTACCATCGCGTTAGGTAACCCATTTGGTCTGGGTCAAACGGTTACATCAGGTATTGTTAGTGCTCTGGGTCGAAGCGGACTGAATATCGAAGGTTATGAAAACTTCATTCAGACCGATGCGGCCATTAACAAAGGCAACTCAGGTGGCGCACTGGTTAACTTAGACGGCCAACTGATTGGTATTAACACCGCCATTTTAGCCCCTGGCGGTGGGAATATCGGGATTGGTTTTGCGATTCCATCAGATATGGTGCAAAACATTGTCGGTCAGCTAATTAAATACGGTGAAGTGCGCCGCGGCATGCTCGGTGTTGCTGGCGGCAACTTAACGCCAGAGCTTGCTAAAGCGATGGGTAGCTCCGTACAACACGGTGCATTTGTGAATCAGGTCATGCCAAAATCTGGCGCTGAAAAAGCCGGATTGAAACCTGGTGATATCATTATCTCCTTAGATGGCAAACCGATACACAATTTCTCTGAGCTGCGTGCCCGGGTTGCAACTAAGGGTTCCGGCACAACCATTGAGCTTGGAATTATCCGCGATGGCCACGAAAAACATGTTAAAGCCACTTTGCAAAAACCCAAAAGTACGCAGATAGATGCGGATAATATTAGCAAAACGCTCTCTGGTGCGACGCTGACAAATACCACTGATAAAGGGATTAAAGGCGTTGAGATCACAGACGTTAAAGCAAATAGTATTGCCGAACAATACGGACTGAAAAAAGGCGATGTGATCTTAGGTGTAAATAAACATCGCGTACAAAATATCAGTGAACTGCGCAAAGTACTCAAAGCTCAGCCAGATGTTTTGGCATTGAATATTAAACGTGGTGATGCACAGCTCTATATTGTGGTTCAGCAAAATCAATAAAATAGCTGATTCGTCACTAAAATGATGATTAAAGGGCTACCCACGTAGCCCTTTTTTATTTGTGCATAGCTTGAATAAATCTAGCCGTGCTATGCTAAAGAAGTTTTTTCTGCCAAAGCAAGGGCTTGCTATTCATGATCAAATACCTAGCCAAATCTATTGTGTTGGGGCTCACCATTGCTGTCATTTTTTTGTTTGTCGTTCCTAATGCGCAAAAGAGCAGCTCATTGCTGCACTGGCCAAATAAACAGCAGGAAAAACCAATGAGCTTTGCTAAAGCGGCAAGGCTTGCATCGCCTGCGGTTGTTAACATTTATACGCGTAGCTTTAGCACTAGCCATTTAGATAATAATCCACCATCAGTAACCAGTGAAGGGCTCGGTTCTGGGGTGATAATGAACAAACAAGGTTACATTCTCACCAACATGCATGTTATCGCCAATGCCGATCAGATCATTGTCGCGCTGCAAGATGGTCGGGTGTTTATTGCTGAGTTAGTCGGAAGCGATGCCATCACAGATTTAGCCGTTTTAAAAATTGATGCAGGCACTTCAGCTCTGCCGGTCATTCCACAATCGAATCAACTGCACACCCAAGTTGGAGATGTTGTCTTGGCTATCGGCAACCCCTACAACGTAGGACAAACCGTTACTCAAGGCATTATTTCAGCAACGGGACGTAGTGGCATGAGCGCCAGTGGTCGGCAAGATTTCTTACAAACGGATGCGGCTATCAATCGGGGGAACTCAGGGGGAGCGTTGGTCAACTCATTAGGGCAACTGGTTGGGATTAACACCGCAGCCTACCATTTAGGACGCAATAGCGAAACATATGGCATTAGCTTCGCTATCCCCTATCCATTGGCCAAACGTATCTTAGAAAGCTTGATCCGCTATGGCAAAATTGTACGTGGCTACGTTGGTGTGGATGCGATCAATGTTCGCCATGTAAATCCTAAACAGCTAGAAAAATTAGGGATTAAAAACCGCCATGGTCTCTATGTCGAAAAAGTCGATCCGAAGGGGCCGGCAGGCAAAGCTGGGTTAAAAACCCATGATGTGATTTTAAAAATGGATAATCGCGCGGTTGAATCAGTGAAAGATGCCATGGACTTTGTTGCTGAAACGAAGCCAGGCACAATCATTACACTCACAATTATTCGCAATAACAAGCAGCAGCAACTGAATGTTAAAGTCACTGAGCTTAAAGTTAATCAAGTAAGACAGACAGACTAAGCACGCATTTCATTGACCATAAAAAAGCCAGAGCAACGATTGCTCTGGCTTTTTAGCTAGTTTGAGAACATCTCAAAAAGATAACTTAACCGGCAACACGCTCGATTTTAGCCCCCAAGCCTGCCAATTTTTTCTCGATCTTTTCATAGCCACGGTCAATATGATAAATCCGCTCAACCGTCGTTTCATGCTCAGCGACCAGTCCGGCAATCACTAAACTCGCTGATGCTCGTAAATCAGTTGCCATCACCTGAGCACCAGTTAAACGCTCACAAGGATGACAGATAGCACTGTTACCTTCTAAATCGATTTGCGCGCCCATACGGATTAATTCCGGCACATGCATAAAACGATTTTCAAAAATCGTCTCAGTGACTCGAGCGCTGCCTTCACCAATCACGTTAAGCAAGGTAAACTGCGCCTGCATATCCGTTGGAAAAGCTGGGTGTGGCGCAGTTTTAATATTAACCGCTTTGAGTTTGCGACCCCGCATGTCAAGCTCAATCCAGTCATCACCAGTGGTGACCAACGCCCCAGCTTCACGCAGTTTTAAAATAACTGCTTCAAGACAAGATGGCGCCGCATTCAAGCAACGCACAAAACCACCAGTAACTGCTGCTGCAACTAAGAATGTTCCGGTTTCAATGCGATCAGGCAAAACTTTATAGTGACCACCGTTTAATGCTTCAACACCATTAATCGTAATCGTATCGCTACCGGCTCCTTGAATATCAGCCCCGAGCGTGATTAAAAACTCGGCTAAATCGACCACTTCAGGTTCGCGAGCAGCATTTTCAATCACTGTCTGCCCTTGCGCGAGGGTGGCAGCCATCATCAGGTTTTCGGTACCTGTGACGCTGACGATATCCATCAGGATATGAGCCCCTTTTAAGCGTCCATCAATACTGGCATTAATATAACCATCTTCAACGCTAATGGTCGCGCCCATCTGCTGTAAACCCTGAATATGCAGATTCACTGGCCGAGCACCAATAGCACAGCCGCCAGGCAGGGAAACTCGAGCTTGGCTATAACGAGCCAACAATGGGCCTAACGCTAAAATCGAAGCGCGCATCGTTTTAACTAACTCGTAAGGCGCCTCATAAGAGCTCGCCGCACCCGCTTCAACAATCAGCTGATTATTATCAAAACTAACCTTACGCCCTGTTTCTTTTAACATCTCACAGCTGGTGCAGATATCTTTAAGATTAGGCACGTTATCAATGGTAATCCGACTCTGACTGAGCAATGTCGCAAACACAATCGGTAGCGCCGCGTTTTTGGCTCCTGAAATGTTCACATCACCATTGATCTGGCAACCGCCTTGAATCACAAACTTTTCCATCAAATACCTCAAGCGCTAAATGGGCTGACCAAACTTTTTAGCTTTTTCCCATTCCGCTGGTGTATAAGCCTTTATAGTCAAAGCATGAATTGTATTATCAGCGATATACTCGGCCAACGGGGCATAGATGACCTGTTGCTTCTTTACTCGTGATAATCCGTCAAAAATTTCACCGACAGCGAAAACTTCAAAGTGGCTGTCCTCGCCTTTGACTTGAAGCTCATCGACAGTGAGGGCAGTTTGCAAAATTTGTTTAATCTGCTCCGGTTGCATATGGCTATTTACTCCGCGGTTAAACCGGCTTCGGATGAATGAACAAGGTAAGGCTCTAAACCATAGAGCGCTACCAAAGGTTTGATTGACTCAGGGCAATGACGAAGATTAATCTTTTGGCCGTCATGGCCACTTAATAGGGCGGTGATGATAGCGGCTAATCCGGCAGAGTCAATTTGTTCGATTTTTTCTAAATCAGCACAGTTAAATGATTCTTTGGATAAATCAACCCAAAGTTCTCTGACGGTGGCCATCGTCCAACGCCCCGCAAAGCTTAGGACTTGCTCATCTACCCTAGCAAAAGATCCACTAGCCATGGGCGGCGGCCTTACTTTGAGCCTGAGTCATCGTTTTATCTGCGTCAGCTTTGAGTTGACGGTTTTCCAGCATTTGAGAGACCGCATCAATGCCTTTTTTATTGATCAATCCACCGACTTCTGACTGATTAGTAGATAATAAACTAACCCCTTCGGCTATCATATCGAACGCCAACCATCCTTTGTCATCTTGCAAGTGACGGAATTTAAACTGCAGATTAATCGCTGGACCATCGGGTTGAATAATTTTAGCTGGAACAACCATCACCCGTTTGCCTTCGTATGGACGAGGCTGGGCAATTTCAATTTTCTGATGATCGTATTTACCCAGCGCTTGTGAGTAAGTATTGACCAAATAGGTATAAAAAGCCTGCACGAAACGTTCGCGCTGCTCTTTGGTGGTTTTTGGCAGATTATGGCCAATCACCATATAGGCGGCATAACGGTAGTCAATATATGGCATCACGTTATTAATAATAATTTCTCGAGCAGTTTGCTCATTGAGCTTGCCTTCACTGCTGAGTTTATTGAGTTTTGGAAACGTATGATCAACTACCGTTGTCATGGTTTTATACGGATCTTTTGTCGGCTGATTGGCAACAGGTTGCATTGCAAACGAACAAGCCGAAAACATAAAGGCCAAAACAGCAAATCCAATTAAGGGTATCTTTTTCATTGTTTATCTTTTCCTGAAGATGCGGAATAGAGGAATTGACCAATCAGGTCTTCGAGAATAATGGCGGATTTAGTATCGTCGATACTGCTACCATTATGAAGAATTTGTGGTTTTTCACCGGGCATATTAAATCCTGGACGTAAACCAATGTACTGCTCACCGAGCAATCCAGAAGTCAATATTCGAGCTGAACTGTTCGCCGGAAAATCACCAAATTTTTTGTAAAGACGAATGGTTACTTTCGGTTCAAATGTTTGCGCATTCAAGTTAATCGAATCAACACGCCCAACAACCACGCCACCAACTTTTACAGGTGAGCGAACTTTTAAACCACCAATATTGTCGAAATTGGCATAAACCACATAACTATCTCCATCGCTGACCAGATCGTTGTCAGCAATTCGCAGCGCCAATACTAAGATGGCGAGCAGCCCTAAGAGCAAAAAAACGCCTACGGCAAATTCTGTTTTATCTACTTTCATGAGTTAACTTCCGAACATGAGCGCTGTTAATATAAAATCCAAACCTAACACGACTAATGAGGCGTGAACCACACTGCGAGTGGTCGCCTGACTAATTCCCCGAGAAGTCGGTTTGGCATCATAACCGTTAAATAATGCAATCCAGCTGACGGCTATCGCAAATACAATACTTTTTAAAAATCCATTGCCGATATCAGATACTAAATCAACGTTAGCATGCATGATTGACCAGAAACTACCATCATCGACGCCCAACCAACGGACCCCGACTAAATATCCGCCCCAGATACCGACGACATTAAAGAGCATCGCCAACAACGGCATACTGATGACTCCGGCCCAAAAACGAGGAGCAATCACTCGTTTAAGCGGGTCAACCGCCATCATTTCCATCGAGCTTAACTGCTCAGTGGTTTTCATCAGCCCAATTTCAGCGGTCAGCGCCGAGCCTGCTCGACCGGCAAATAATAAGCCCGTTACAACAGGTCCTAATTCGCGCAGCAATGCTAAAGCAACTAACGGTCCTAAACTGGTTTCAGCACCAAACTTGACCAGAATATTATAGCCTTGCAACGCCAAGACCATACCGATAAACAAACCGGAGACCAAAATAATGATTAATGACTGCACACCTACTGGATAAATTTGCCGCCAAATATTACGCCACAGTTTAAGCTCGGGTTTAACCAAAACGGCCTGTGCGAGCATCATGCCGGCTCGACCGACGCCAGCTAAACCAGTCATTACCCCTGCCCCTAAACGGGCTATCGATTCAATGATCATGCTTTAAGAGACTCCAGATAAGGGGGTGCAGGATAATGAAATGCAGCCGGCCCGTCTGCTTGCCCCTGTAAAAATTGCTGCAGATGAGGATTATCACTTTGCCTGACACTGGCAACATCACCTTGCGCTAAGACTTTGCCTTGATCAATGACATAGACATAGTCTGCAATACTTAACACCTCTTCAACATCGTGGGAAACCACTATAGAGGTTAGTTTAAGGGCTTGATTAAGATTACTGATAAGCTTGATTAAAACCCCCATGGTAATCGGGTCTTGGCCGACAAAGGGTTCATCATACATAATCACGTCGGGCTCTAAAGCGATGGCGCGAGCCAAAGCAACGCGCCGGGCCATCCCACCAGAAAGATCGGACGGCATCAGCTCTGCGGCGCCGCGAAGTCCTACCGCTTCTAATTTCATTAACACCAGATTACGTAAAACAGTCTCTGGCAGATGAGCGTGTTCGCGCAGCGGAAAGGCAACATTGTCAAATACATTCAAATCCGTAAACAGTGCGCCACTTTGAAAAAGCATGCCCATCCGTTTACGCAACTGATATAAATTTGAGCGGCTCTGACGATGAATATTTTCACCCGCAAATAAAACTTCACCGCTATGAGGCTTGAGTTGCCCACCTAATAGCTTCAGCAGCGTGGTCTTACCTGTGCCACTGGGTCCCATCACCGCTGTTACTTTTCCCTGAGGGAAACTGAAATCAATCGAATCGAAAATCTTCCTATCCCCGCGGGAAAAGGTTAACCCCCTGACTTCAATAATATTTTCAGCCATAATGGCGATACCTAGTTGGTTATATCAAAGCAATTATTTTATGGGTACATCCAAGCTGACTCAAGCTAACTCTTCCCTTTTATTGCTAAAATACCGACAATGCAGCTTTTAATTATCATTTTTAATATAGGCTACACCATTCATGTGGATTGATATCATTGTTTTAATCGCCAGTTTCGCATGCCTTGTTTATAGTGCCGACCGCTTTGTTTTTGGCGCAGCAGCACTGGCCCGAAACCTCGGAATATCACCGATGGTGATTGGCCTGACGATTGTCGCAATGGGCTCTTCGGCACCAGAAATCATGGTATCGGCAACGGCCTCACTCAATGGTCAACTCAATACCGCTATTGGTAATGCCATTGGCTCAAACATCACAAATATTACACTGGTGCTAGGTGTCACGGCACTTATGCAACCCATATTAGTCGGTAAATCGAGCCTGCGCCGAGAAATGCCAGTCATGCTGCTAGCCACAGTCGTCACGGGTTATCTTTTAAGTGATAATTATCTGAGCTTTTTTGATGGGTATACGCTTATCACCCTGTTTGTCCTGATGATGGGATATCTGATTTGGCGCTCACAAAAGCAGCATCACCAACAACATTCATCAGCAACGGCAGATAAAACCGAAGATGATGAATTAATCGAGCAATATGAATCAGAAATTCCCAAGGAAGTCCCAACTACTAAAGCCCTATTTTGGTTGATTGTCGGACTCATCATTTTACCAATTAGCTCTGACTACTTGGTGGGAGCTGCGAGTAATATTGCTCGTTATCTGGGAATTAGTGAGCTGGTGATAGGTCTAACGATCATCGCCGTGGGCACCAGTCTGCCTGAGCTAGCTGCGTGTATAATTAGTGTCATTAAAAAAGAAAATGACATTGCTTTAGGCAATATTATCGGCTCCAATATTTTTAATTTATTAATCGTTCTGGCAGTTTGCGGTGTCTTAGCACCGGGCAAAGTTGATCCAGCAGCATTTGCACGAGATTACTGGTGGATGCTGGCCACAAGCGCCTCAATTGGGGTGTTAAGCTTGCTCGTTAAACCGCATCGATTAACGCGATGGGCTGGAGGATTGCTTTTGATCACCTTTATCAGCTACCAGCTCGTGCTATTTTTATAAGTCCAAATTTTTAATTAGGTCGTGATTGTGAGTTTCGATTATATAAAAACCGCCCAACGGGTCATTAATTTAGAAGCACAAGCGGTCAATGAGCTGCTAAGTCATTTAAATGAAGATTTTATCGCCATCTGTCGACAACTAGCGCAATGCCAGGGCAAGGTTATTGTCACAGGAATGGGTAAATCCGGGCACATTGGCCGCAAAATTGCGGCAACGCTTGCATCGACCGGAACACCTGCGTTTTTTGTTCATCCAGGCGAGGCTAGCCACGGCGACTTAGGCATGATTAGCCAAGGGGATCTGGTCTTTGCGCTATCAAACTCAGGCGAGTCTAGCGAGATATTAGCGCTCTACCCGGTGTTACAACATCGCCAAATTACCATTATTGCCATGACTAGCAATCCAGGCTCGTCAATGGCCCGCGGCGCTAATTTTCATCTGAATATTAATGTACGCCGTGAAGCCTGCCCATTAGGGCTTGCCCCCACAGCGAGTACAACCGCAGCATTGGTGATGGGCGATGCTATCGCTGTGACATTACTTGAAGAGCGCGGTTTCACTGCTAATGATTTTGCCCTCTCGCATCCAGGCGGAGCATTGGGTAAAAAATTGTTACTTAGCGTGCCGGATATTATGCTTACAGGCGAGGAAATCCCGCTCGTTGGTGTGGAACAAACCATCCGAGAAGCACTCTTAGAAATGAGCGAAAAAGGCTTAGGAATGACCGGCGTTATCGACTCTGTTGGGCGATTAGTCGGGCTATTTACCGACGGGGATTTACGCCGGATACTTGACCTTCGAGCCGATATCCACGAGACTGCCATCGGCACCGTGATGACCAAAGATCCTTATGTTATCGAAGCGGACTGGTTGGCGTTTGATGCTTTAAAATTTATGAAAGAAAAATCAATTAATGGATTGTTTGTCACTGACAAGCAAATCCCAATTGGAGCCTTTAACATGCATTCACTCTTGCAGGCTGGAGTCTATTGATGTCAGCAGATTTGGTAGCCACTCTATACGGGCAGGTGACTCGTGACGTATTTGATAGAGCAGCACAAATAGCTCTGCTGATTTGCGACGTGGATGGTGTTTTCTCCGATGGCCGGATTTATCTGGGAAATCAGGGCGAAGAGCTCAAAGCATTTCACACCCGTGATGGCTTTGGCATCAAAGCGATTATCCGCCATCAGATAGACGTTGCCGTGATCACTGGGCGACGCTCTGAGATTGTTGAAAATCGCATGAAGCAGCTGAATGTTCGTTATATTTTTCAAGGCCAAGAAAATAAACAAGAAGCCTTTACAAAACTTTTGACTCAAGCAGGTGTCAGCGCCAAGCAATGCGCTTATATTGGTGATGATGTAGTTGATTTACCAGTTATGCAGCAGGTAGGATTGGCTATCGCAGTGCATGATGCGCACCCATTAGTCAGTGCTAAAGCCGATTATCAAACATTTTTAAATGGTGGATACGGTGCGGTGCGCGAAGTATGCGATTTACTCCTGCAAGCTCACGGCCAACTCAATGATTTTACCGGGAGCAGCGTATGAAGGGGCAGAATTTAATTATTCTAGCACTGCTGGTTCTAGCGGGCGTGATTTGGGGATGGCGAAATCTGCACTCAGGTTCTGAGCAGCCCGATCAGACAGTGCAAACACCTGATTTTACGGCAAGTGGGCTATATAGTGTAAGTTATGATAAATTAGGTCAGGTACAGTATCGAGTCTATGCCGACCAGATGCAGTATTACGAAAAGAGCCAAGTTAGTACTTTTGATGCGCCGCGGATCTTGATTTATCCGGGTCCCCAAAAGCCTATTTGGCAGGTAGTGTCTAGAACAGCAAAAGCTTATAAACAAGAATTGGTGACTTTTCAAAAGGATGTGGTGGTCAAAAATTTAAGTAACGATGGCTATATTCAAGATCTATTGACCCCGCTGTTACACGTAGACTTAACGCAGCAGACGATGGACACAGACCGTAAGGTAACGGTTGTTGGTCCACAGTATGAGCAAACTGGAATAGGTATGCATGGCAGTCTCACCACGGAAGTTGTGAACTTACATCAGGACATAAACGCGGTATATCATAATGAACAAAATTAATTCAATAGCCTTCGTCGTATTATTAGCGCTAAGTGCATCAACACAGGCTCTAGAATCAGACTATAGTCAGAAAATAGTCGTGAATGCCGATCAACAAAAAGTTGATATTAAACAAAATAAAGTAACGTTTTTTCATAACGTTACAGTGACGCAAGGTTCCATTAAACTCACCGCAGATAAAGTGACAGTTTATGGCACTGGCGAAAAAGGCAGTGAAGTGATGGTTGCCGATGGCCGACCTGCTAAATTTCAGCAAAAAATGGATGATGGCCGATTGATGAAAGGTCACGCGAACCATCTTCGTTATGAGCTTAAATCACGGATTGTCACACTCACTGACAATGCTCAACTGCAACAGCAGGAAAGCCTCGTCAAAGGCGATACAATCCGCTATAACATCAAATCACAAGAAATGGTGGCAGATGGTGGCAAGCAGGGTCATGTCACTACTATTTTCGAGCCACAGCAGCTCCAACAGAACAAAAAAGAGCAGAAGTAATTATTTATGGCATTGCTGAAAGCAGAGAATCTGGCCAAAAGTTATAAGAAGCGACAAGTCGTAAAAAATGTCAGTTTAGAAGTTGAAACTGGTCAAATTGTCGGCTTGTTAGGCCCTAACGGCGCGGGAAAAACCACAACCTTTTACATGGTTGTAGGGTTAGTTGCGCGTGACGAAGGCCGGATTAGTATCGATGAGCAAGATATTACGCTCAAAGCAATGCACTCCAGAGCGCGAATGGGTATTGGTTATCTTCCCCAAGAAGCCTCTATTTTTCGCACCTTGTCGGTTGAAGATAATATTATGGCGGTGCTTGAAACACGCAAAGAGCTCGACCGAGGTGCCAGACAACTAGTACTTGACGAATTGCTCGATGAATTTCACATTGGACATATTCGCAAAAGTTTAGGACAGAGTTTATCCGGTGGTGAAAGACGCCGTGCAGAAATTGCCCGAGCATTGGCCGCTGGACCCAAGTTTATTCTGCTCGACGAACCGTTTGCAGGTGTTGACCCAATTTCGGTGATTGATATAAAAAAGATTATCGAGCATTTACGTGACCGAGGGTTAGGTGTGTTAATCACCGACCATAATGTTCGAGAAACATTGGATGTTTGCGAACATGCATATATCGTCAGTCAGGGAGAGCTTATTGCATCAGGAACCCCAGAACAAGTTCTGGCTAATGACCACGTTAAGAAAGTCTATTTGGGTGAACAATTTAAGTTATAGCTGGGGTTCGTAAAACCTAATTTAAGGCTGAAAATAAAAAGGGATCAGATTCGTTAATGAAAGCCGCTTTGCAGTTACGTCTCGGTCAGCAACTGACCATGACGCCACAGTTACAACAAGCCATCAGGCTTTTACAATTATCGACATTGGACTTACAACAAGAAATCCAAGAGGCGCTCGACGCCAATCCACTATTAGAAACAGCCGAGGAAGATAATACCGGAAACGACAGTAGCAGTGATGATAACCTGCAAGAACAGGAACCAACAGTTACCGTAACCGATTCAAGCCAAGTCGAAACCAGTGATGCGATAACCAATGAGCGAGTCAGTGATGACCTTCCGGTTGATTCGACTTGGGATGAAATCTACAGTGCCTCTTCAGCGCCTGCTGCGCCTTTGCCTGATGACAATGAACATATCTATCAAGGTGAAACCACTGAATCACTTAAAGAGCACCTGTTATGGCAGATGCGTTTAACCCCTTTTAGTGACACCGACCAAGTAATAGCACTAGCAATTATCGATGCCGTTGATGAGTCAGGCTATTTAACCCAAAGTGGCGAACAGTTACTTGATGGCCTAAATAGCGATGATGACCAAGAACTATCGCTTGAAGAAGTAGAAGCGGTTATCAAACGGATTCAGCATTTTGACCCTCTTGGGGTTGCCTCAAGGACACTTCAAGAATGCCTGCTTTTGCAACTTGAACAGTTCGATAGCCAAATTCCATGGCTTGCTGAAGCTAAATTAATTGTCAGTGAATACATTGAGTTGCTTGGAAATCGGGATTATCGAACGCTATCACGCAAAACCAAGCTAAAAGAATCACAGCTGGCTGAGATTATGCGTTTAATTCAAAGTCTCGATCCCAGACCTGGCAGCAATATCAATCCATCGCAGGCTGAGTACGTGATTCCGGATGTCTCAGTGAGTAAAAAAATGGGGCACTGGGTCGTTGAGCTAAACCCTGATGCGGTACCTAAATTACGGGTGAATGCCCAGTATGCTGCGCTCAGCCGCCAGTCACGAAATAGTGATGATAGTCAGTTTATCCGCTCCCATTTACAAGAAGCGAAGTGGTTTATTAAAAGCTTAGAAAGTCGCAATGAAACACTTTTAAAAGTGGCGCGTTGTATCGTCAGCCATCAGCAAGCGTTCTTTGAATATGGCGATGAAGCCATGAAACCAATGGTGCTCAATGATGTGGCCGAAGCAGTTGAGATGCATGAATCAACCATCTCTAGGGTGACGACACAAAAATATATGCACACCCCTCGCGGCATTTATGAGCTAAAATATTTCTTTTCCAGCCATGTAAGTACTGAAGGAGGTGGCGAATGTTCATCCACAGCAATTCGAGCCTTGATCAAAAAATTGGTTGCCGCCGAAAACCCAGCTAAACCGCTCAGTGACAGTAAAATTGCAGATGTATTAGCCGACCAGGGAATTAAAGTTGCACGGCGTACCATTGCCAAATACCGTGAATCTTTATCAATTCCACCTTCCAATCAGCGCAAGAGCCTGATATAAAGGCCGGCCATTAGATGAGTGAGTTAGTTCATATTATCGATTTTATTCGATGAATTAATTTGCTCAACTCATACACAAAGCATGCAGGTTTTCTATAAATAAAGATAAAGCCTCAAAGGCATGGACAACAATCTAATATGAATAGAAACGTTCAACAAAGAAAACCTCGTGCATCAGGTAATAGACATTCATGTTATGCAACTGACTCAAGTTCTAAGTAAAGATTGCACACGCCGCGTAGACGCGTGTCAGTCCAAAAAACGGGCTCTGGAGATCATAAGTGAACTCGCAGCCGAAAGACTTGGGGTCTCGGAAAAAGAGATCTTTGATAGTTTATTTAACCGGGAAAAACTAGGCAGTACTGGCATTGGACAAGGTATCGCCATTCCCCATGGCCGCGTGGAAAATAATTTACCACCGACAGCGGTATTTATTCGCTGCGATCAACCCATTGGCTATGATTCTATCGATAAACAGCCCGTTGACTTATTGTTCGCGCTTATCGTGCCTGAAGAAGAGAATAAACAGTATTTGCAAATATTAGCCGCGGCGGCAGAAAAACTACATAACAAACAGATTTGTAAAAGCCTTCGCCAGGCTGAAAGTGATGAACAGATGTATCAAATCATCACATCTTAGGGGGTAAGATGGAGTTCTTTATCGTGAGTGGGCGCTCTGGCTCGGGTAAAACCATTGCGCTTAGAGTGCTCGAAGACCAGGGGTTTTATTGTGTCGATAACTTGCCTCTTGAACTGCTTCCTCAGCTACCTAAAACACTTGCGGGTCACTATCCAAAAGCGGCCGTCAGTATTGATGTGCGAAATTTGCCGGACAATGTCGAAAAGCTCAAAGAGATCATGTCGCAATTTCGCTCGCAGGTTGAGCTCACAAGTTTGTTCGTTGATGCCGATGACTCCACACTGATTCGTCGTTATAGCGAAACACGCCGGCTTCATCCGCTCAATAAAACGCATCACTCTTTAGCCGATGCAATCTCAGCTGAATCAACTTTACTTGAACCATTAGCTAGCAAAGCAGACTTACATATTGATACCAGTAAGCTGTCGATTCATCAGCTTAGGGAGCAGCTAACAGAGAGAGTGTTAGGTAAACCAAATCAAGAGCTAGTATTAGTTTTTAAATCATTTGGTTTTAAATAT
Source organism: Celerinatantimonas sediminis (assembly GCF_046054195.1). Lineage (NCBI taxonomy): Bacteria > Pseudomonadati > Pseudomonadota > Gammaproteobacteria > Celerinatantimonadaceae > Celerinatantimonas > Celerinatantimonas sediminis. The sequence goes on along the minus strand of NZ_JBEQCS010000021.1, from coordinate 50,261 downwards.
GGGCTTCCTCAGGATGCTGATTATGTTTTCGATGTTCGGTTTTTGCCCAATCCTTATTGGCATGATGAACTGCGCCCATATACCGGCCTTGACTTACCGATTCAACGTTTTTTTGGCCAGCAACCAGAGGTTCGAGAACTGATCTGGCAATTAGAAAGCCTGCTAAGTAGTTGGTTGCCCCATTTAGAACGCAATAGCCGAGCTTATGTCACCGTTGCCTTAGGCTGCACGGGTGGTAAACACCGCTCGGTCTATGTCGCTGAGCAACTGAGTGAGTTTTTCTCCAATCAGTATCATGTTCAGACTCAACATCTCAACCTTGAACAAAAGGCGCAGCAAGCAGATGAAACTAAGAGCCCAGCTAACCATTGAAAATAAACTCGGACTGCATGCTAGAGCTGCGATTAAGCTCGTTGAACTGGCAGCCAAGTACGACTCAGAAGTTTTATTTATTACTGATAAAAAGCAAGCTTCAGCGGCAAGCGTGCTAGGATTGTTGCTGCTTGAGCGCTCCCAAGGTGAGCAAATTACAGTCCAGTGTGAAGGCCCAGATGCCGAGCAAGCATTTGCCGCCATCAAAGCTCTTATCGAAGCTCGCTTTGATGAGCAAGAATAATCATCTTTAGCCTCAAATAAGTATAAACTAATCGGCATTCACCTTAGCTTAAGAGCAGATCACTTATGTCTGAGCGGGAAAATCATCATAGCCAACACCAACGGATACTGGAACTTAACCGTGCTTTAAACGACGGAATGTTCGTTCACGTGCGCCGCATGCTCGCCCAGATGCCCGCGTGTGATGTGGCATTGTTGCTGCAATCAACGCCTGTTGCTGGGCGTAAAATTCTCTGGCAATTAACCGACCCTGAGCAACAGGGTGAGATCCTTGAAGAACTCAATGAAGATGCCATGGAAAGCATCCTCAAAATGATGGATCCGGAAAACTTAGCTGCGGCAACGGAGGGGATGGATATTGACGATCTTTCCTATGTATTGCGCAGTCTGCCAGCAGATATCTATCAGCAAGTTCTAGAACAGATGGACAGCGAAGAGCGTCACCGCGTTGAGATGGCGCTGGCTTACCCGGAAGATACCGCCGGGAGCCTGATGAACAACGATACCATTGCGCTGCGTCCGGATATTTCAGTCGATGTGGTATTACGTTATTTACGCCTTCGCGGTGAGTTGCCAGAGGCAACCGATGCATTATTTGTGGTCGATAAAGACAATAAATACTTAGGTGATATTTCGCTATCGCGTTTAATTACGGTCGATCCCAAAGAAGAGGTTGCAGCCATTATGGGAAAGCGTCCAGAGCGGATTATCCCGGTCTCGATGCATGAAGCCCAAGTCGCCCAGCTGTTTGAACGTCATGACTGGATTTCAGCTCCCGTGGTTGACCCCGACGGCAAGCTAGTCGGGCGAATCACCATTGATGATGTTGTCGATATTATCCGAGAAGATGCCGAACACTCAATGATGGGGATGGCCGGGGTTGATGACGATGAAGATACCTTTGCGCCGATTTGGCAAAGTACGCGTGGCCGCACCTTGTGGTTAGCGATTAACTTGCTGACCGCACTAATGGCAGCCTCAATCAGCAACTTATTTGAAAACACGCTGGCCCAAATGGCCACTTTAGCGGTGTTAATGACGATTGTACCAAGTCAGGGTGGCATTGCTGGCACTCAAACGCTGGCGGTGGTCATTCGAGGGCTGGCCGTTGGCCATATTGGCGAGAGTAATACCCGTTGGCTTATTCTTAAAGAGGTCGCCATCGGTGCACTCAATGGCATCATTTGGGCGGTGATAATCGCGCTGGTTGTGACTATCTGGAAGGACAGTATTCAGTTGGGATTAATCAGTGCCGCCGCCATGTTTGCAGATCTATTTATGGCAGGTTTAGCAGGCGTTTGTATTCCGCTGGTGATGAAAAAAATCCATATCGATCCAGCTCTGGCCGGAGGGATGGTACTCACAACCGTCACCGATACTGTTGGTCTATTCGCCTTTTTAGGCATTGCAACAGTTTTGCTAAATCATCACATCGCCATTTGAAGCTTAATAAAAAACCGGCAGTTAGCCGGTTTTTTTAATCAATGAATCGACATTAATTCCCAGCAATTTTCATCGAGTCAATTAGAATTGAACCGGTTCGAATCGCGTGAGTTGGGTCAATATCATTGCCAATAGCGACAATATTTTGGAACATATCTTTAAGATTGCCAGCAATGGTGATTTCATGAACTGGATAAGCAATTTCACCGTTTTCAACCCAAAATCCAGCCGCGCCTCGAGAATAATCACCGGTGACAATATTAACGCCCTGGCCCATTAATTCGGTGACCAGCAGACCTGTACCCATCTGTTTAATCAGCTCTTGCTGGCTTAGTGAAGAGTTCGTTACCAGCCAGTTATGAATGCCACCAGCATGTCCTGTTGGCTGCATGGCCATTTTTCGGGCGGCATAACTGGTCAGCAAGTAAGTTTGCAAAACCCCATCGGTAATAATGTCTCGAGAGCGCGTTTGCACCCCTTCATTATCAAATGGACTACTGCCCAGTGCTTTTTTAAGCCAAGGATCTTCGTGAATCGTTAACCATTTAGGAAAGAGTGTTTGCCCTAATGAATCGAGTAAAAATGATGACCGCCGATAGAGGTTCCCGCCACTAATCGCCATGACAAAATGTCCTAACAAGCCACTGGAAACATTTTTATCGAATATAACAGGCACCTGACAGGTATTAATCTTGCGGCTATTTAAGCGGCTTAACGTCTTTTCAACGGCTTCATCAGCAACGGATTGCGCTGAACGCAGATCGTTATAATCAATCGCGACGCTATAGGCATAATCGCGTTGCATCTGCTCTTCGCCAGCGATTAAAACACAACTTAAACTATGACGACTCGTTGGATAGCCCTCAATAAAGCCATGGGTGTTGCCATACACCCGAACCCCATAATGGCTATTAACACTCGCACCATCGCTCGCCTTGATCCCTTTGTGAGTCAGGGCGATTTTTTCACATTCACTGGCCAAATCGACAAATCGTTGTGGTTCTAGCTCAGTTGGATGAAAGAGATCTAAATCAGGGATCTCGGTTGCCATAAGCTCTTTAGGGGCAAGGCCTGCAGCTGGATCAGCAGAAGTAACGTCACTGATGTCAACGGCTGCTTTTACACTTCGGCTAATCGCCTCTTTGCTAAGGTCAGAGGTTGAAGCGTTGCCCTTTTGCTGTCCCTGATAGACGGCAATACCTAAGGCTCCATCACGATTAAATTCGAGGGTTTCCACCTCACAAGAGCGCGTTGAGACCGAAATACCAGTCTGTTTGGAGATAGAGACCTCAGCGGCACTAGCTCCAAAACGTTTTGCTTCATCTAATGCAAACTCAACGGCTTGTTTTAACTGAGTTAATTCTTTATCCATGGACTGCTGAATTGATGACATATCCAACCTTATATCTACGCGTATTACTCTTAAGCATAACAAATTGAAACACGTTATTGTTAGCTCACCAGCTAAAGAGCAGTAAAGCCTGCCCATCCGCTTCTATTTCTTGATAAACTTATACTATGTACTTTTAAACGATAATTTCTTATGAACGAGCCAAACCAAGAGCGCCAAGATGACGAACAGTGGGTCAGCAAAACGCAGCTCAAGCATGAAGCCCAGCAACTGAAACAGCTTGGCCAGCAAATCTGCGAATTAAAACCGACCTTTTTAGCCACGGTGCCCATTAGTGAATCGATGATTGAGGCAGTCGCGCTAGCCAAACGATTAACAGGCAAACGAGAAGCCTATCGACGCCATATGAACTACATTGGCAAGCTCATGCGCACTGAAAATATTGAAGCAATTGAGCAGGCGATGGAAAAAATTAAAAATCGCCACCTTTATGCCCAGCAACATCATCATAAGCTAGAACAAGTTGCTATTGAGCTGCTCGAATCAGAGCAAAGCGATGATCTCATCCAGCAACTTCTAGAACAGTACCCATCACTCGATAGGCAAAAGCTCAGACAACAAGTGCGAAGTGCAAAACGCCAAACACAACAATCGCCAGAGCAACCTATTGATAAGTTTGCCAAAGAACTGCAGAGCTATCTAGGCGAACATATTCACCGTGATTAGCTTTTATAGATTGGGCTTTAGCCCAATCTATAATCTTTATGCCGTTCCGCCTACGGTCAACTCGTCTAATTTCAATGTCGGCTGGCCGACGCCCACCGGGACGCTCTGACCATCTTTACCACAAATGCCAACCCCTGCGTCCAAATCGAGATCATTACCGACCATGGAAACTTTAGCCATCGCCTGTGGACCGTTGCCGATGAGCGTAGCACCTTTAATTGGTGCAGTTATTTTTCCATCCTCAATGAGGTACGCTTCGGAGGCAGAAAACACAAATTTACCCGAGGTGATATCAACCTGCCCGCCACCGAAGTTTGGTGCGTAAATACCGCGTTTCACCGAGGCAATCATCTCTTCTTTTTCTGATTCGCCTGGCAACATATAGGTGTTGGTCATCCGAGGCATAGGCACATTGGCATAAGATTCACGCCGTCCGTTACCGGTCGGAGCAACCCCCATCAATCGAGCATTGAGTTTATCTTGCATATAGCCTTTAAGAACGCCATTTTCGATCAGCACATTATACTGCGAAGGCGTTCCCTCATCGTCAATCGTTAACGAACCACGGCGATTAGCAATCGTGCCATCATCGACAATCGTACATAAACTTGAAGCGACCTGCTCACCAATTCGGCCACTAAAGGCTGATGAACCTTTGCGATTAAAATCCCCTTCTAGGCCATGGCCAACGGCTTCGTGCAGTAACACGCCTGGCCAGCCAGCACCTAGCACCACCGGCATCATGCCTGCTGGAGCATCAACCGCTTCAAGATTGACTAAGGCCTGACGAACTGCTTCACGAACATACTTCATCGCTCGCTCTTGGCCTTCATCAAGCTCTAAAAAGTATTGATAATCAAATCGCCCGCCACCGCCGGCGCTACCCCGCTCACGGCGACCACCTCGTTCAGCTAAGACGCTGCAATTAAAGCGCACTAATGGGCGAATATCACTAGCCAGCGTGCCATCTAAGGCCGCGACTAAAACTTCTTCGTACACGCCGCTTAAGCTGACAATCACCTGCGTAATCGCAGGGTCCAAACTGCGGGCAAATTTATCAGCCCGTTGCAACAGTGCAATTTTTTCAAGTTTATCCAGACTCTGAATTGGATTTTGCGAACTATAAAGCGCTTTGGCTGGCGCTGATGGGGCAATTTTCACTCGGCCTTCGCCCTGGCTTCGACTAATCCCGCGGGCAGCCTGGCAAGCCTTTTCCAGCGATGAAAAATTAATATCATCAGAGTACGCAAATCCTGTTTTATCACCAGAGATTGAACGCACACCTACGCCTTGCTCGATATTAAAGCTACCATCTTTGACAATGCCATCTTCTAGAACCCAAGATTCATGGCGGCTATGCTGAAAATACAAATCACCCTGGTCAATATCAGGGCCGCCTAAAATAGCCAGAGCTTGATTTAATGATGAAAGATCAAGCCCAGCAGGCACCAATAACGATTGATTAACTTGTTCAAAAGACATCGTAATTATTTACTCCAGCTGATAGTCAGGTGGGAATGTGGTTTGACGGGCATCCGTGCGCGTAAAGAATGCACCTGTTGATTATCAAACTTACCATAACAGATCCCGCTTTGTTGCTCTAGCTGAGCAATCACAGTTCCCCATGGGTCAATAATACAGGAATGGCCCCAACTATGGCGAATTTCATCATGTTGGCCACATTGCGCGGCGGCAACAACATAACATTGATTTTCGATGGCCCGCGCTTTGAGAAGAGTCAGCCAATGCGCTTGACCAGTTAATTGGGTAAATGCCGCTGGCACCATTAAAATTTCGCAGCCTTGGCTGGCCAGCCAATGATAAAGATAACTGAAACGCAAATCAAAACAGATAGATAAGCCAATTTTAGTCTGTTGATGGGTAAACCATTTAGGCTTATTGCCAGCGATAAATCGCGATGACTCCCGATAAGCACCCACATTATCGGCTAAATCGACATCAAATAGGTGCATCTTGTGGTAATGGCTAATGTAACGACCAAAGCAATCAAACACTAATGTACTGGCACGGCAACGTTTTTGGCCGCTGACTTTAGTCGGCAAACTGCCAGCAATTAAGGTAATTTGATACTGTTTAGCTAATTTGCCCAGCCACTGTTGAATCGGCCCTTCGCCAGGTTTTTCGGCAATTTTAGAATAATTAGCACCAGCACCTAGATACGCAAAGTTCTCAGGTAGTAATAACACATCGCCAGGTTTGGGAGGGTTTGTTGCAAGTAACCGCTCGACTTCACTCTGATTTGCCACCACATCTAAAGTGCTGGTCATCTGCAATGCTCCCAGACGCCAGCTTACATCATGATTAATTTGAGCCATCGGGTCTACCTTGTAAATTTACCGGAACTTTAATTTTATGTTTTTCGCGTTTTACTTCGATAAGCTTAGGATGATCAATATCGCCTGTAACATCAAAATCCACCTGCGTTATCACATCAATCACCGGTTCAAGCAACTTCGATAATGCCAATACCGCAGCCCCGGTCACTGGAGTGACAGCGAATGCCGCTAAAACAGGTAGACTGGAGGTGATTTTTGGAGAAAAGCTCAGATGATAATTAACCTTGCCCGTCACCAAATCTAATTCACCATGACCATGCAGTACCCCAGCGACAGCATCCATGTAATAGTCATCGTTTTTCAGCACCCCATTGGTAATCGTCGCAGATGCTTTCGCAGAATTAAAATATAGACCTTTATCAAAGATATCTCGAAAATCTAATTTTAAACGCCGCCGCAATGTATCCAAACTGGCGAGGGTAAATAATCGCGCGCCCTTATCGCTAACATCAGTTAATACCCCTTCACCAGCTTTCCATTTAATCTGGCCATTTAAGGTTTTTTTATCCAATTGGTAAGGGAGTCCAAGCCAACGCAAGGCAAATGAACCATCAACAGGGGTCTGTTCCAGCTCTTTAGCAACGCCTAGTGAGGTTAAAAATTTTCCGCTATCTTTGGTTTTAAATGTTCCTTTATAAAAGCTCGTCATGCCTCCAGGGCCTGGTAGCCAGTTAACAGTGGCATCCAGTTTCATATCACCTGCGCCACGCATTTTAATCTGGCCATTTTTCATCTGACCATTGGCAAATGGCAAAACTGCACTCAGTTGCCCAAGCTGATATTGACCAACCTGACAGCTCTGGCAATCAAGCTCCACAGGCATTGGTGTTGTTGTTTTTTCTTTGGTTTTAATCTTTTTATCTTTGCCCGATGCCGTATCAAGTAGCGATTTAACGGCCTTAAGATCTAATTTTGCCAGCATTGCTTTAGCAATATTCAACCGCAACGGGTTGGCCACCGTTGGATTAACTGGCGCAATCAAAGAACCATTGAGTTGCTCACTGTTGACTTTCCACACGTGGCCAGCTTGCTGATAATCCAATTGCACATGATCAAGTGGCTGAGAAAAGGCATCAATTTGGCGAGCCAAGATATGAATCGACTGCAAATCAGGCAATAAAGAGCGACTCTGCGCCGTTTTATTCTCTGGCGCTTTTGTTTTAGATGCGCTCTTAGAGGCCGAAGCAACCATCGGTAAAATATAATCAAGCCATGGTTTTAAGCGAGTCTTATCAATATCGGCGTTGATGACAGCGCCCTGTTCGGGCAGTTGCTCAGAGAGCTGAGGTAAGCTCTGGGCATTTGCTATATTCAAGCGTAATTGGTCAAGATGAAACGGATTATAAAGATAGTGGAAACGACTATCTAATCGGTCTTCAATAGTGATAGTACCGCTGCCATTTTGCTCATCACCACTCACATACAGTGTGGTCGGCCATGATTGATTGGCTGATTTTTCAAGTGGCTCAGCCAGCGCTAATTTTAACTGGGCCAGTTGGGAGGAAAATTTTGCATTGTAGTGAAAAGCACTGTCTTTTAAGAATGCAATATTCACCTTCCCCTGCCAGTTAAGCTGGCCAGAGGCTGGTTTTAGCCAATCGGGATTCGATAGTTTGCGCGCAAAGGAGCGCATGTCCCAATTGCCACTTAAACCGATACCTAATTGATATTTAGATGCATCGACTTGCTCACTATTAATATCAATAGAAAGTGGCTGAGCTAACCACTGAGCCGTTAGATTGTGCGCATTAAGGTTACCTTGCACAAAAGACAAGCGGCCATTTAGCGCACTTAAATTCATCTGCATGGTTTTAACCTGCATTGCTGCATCTTCAAAGTCCGCATAGCCGGCAACTTTCACTTGTTGACCATTTAGTGGAATATCTAATAGCAGCTGGCCACTTAGCGTCCCGGAACTCATAGGCAGTTGTTGCATGGTTGAAACCAAACTGGTGACAGGAGATTTTTCTAGTAGCTGGTGAACACTTTTTAAATCCGAATGGCTCAATTGGGCTTGCAGTTGAACTTTCCCTTGAGAATTCATTTTTTCAATCGCCGCATCGATGTGCTTAACGGGGATCCCCGCAATTTGAGCGCGATCGCTTGCCATATGCAATGAATCCCCCTGGAATAACAGATTCAAGTCCATATCTGTTAATGCAGGCCAGTTCGGCTGAAATTTAAAACGGCTGTGGCGAAGTGGCACATAGACCTGAAAAATCCCTTGATGAGCGCGATATGGAAAGTGGTTAATTCGCCCAAACCACAACAATTGCGCATCTTTCGCAGCACCAGAGAGAATTGAGCCTTTGAGGTAATTGGCAACTTTCTCAGGCATCAATGGATGAGGATAAAAATGATGAGCTTTGCCCGCATCAGGCAACGTCAATTTAGAGCTTAAGCTCAACCAAGGACTGGGATTACCAGATTGCCAACTTAAACTTCCCAAAGCATGTACATTGAGCCAAGGGCTGTCCATCACAAGGCTATTAAAGGCCACATCAGTGCCTTGCTTATCCCATGAAACTTGCCCGTTTGCTGATAAGGATTCGATTGGCCAACTTTTATCGAAGCTATCTTGAAAAGCTATGTTCGAGCGACCTAAACCCAAGGAAAAATTAAGATGCTGCTGATTGCCTGTGATATCTGCCGATAATTCGCTCACCCCAGGCCAATTAGCTGTTGCTTGAGTGGTTAAACCAACAATCTTCGCACGATAATTAACCTGCCCACTACGCCAGTTATAACCGGTTCGAATATCTTGCAATTGCCCCGCTTTGACTTTTGCCAACGCTATGGGTTTTTGCCAAGGCAATAAAGAGATTAAAGGTTGCACTTGCCCAATCGGGAGCCGATTGATATACCACTGTTGTGTTTGGCCATTCAATGCGCCTTGAACCGTGATATTGCCCCAAGACTTACCATCCGTTTTTAATGTCAGCTCACTGCTATCGACTTTAAAATAATCGCCTTTATCACGTAGCGTGAATTGGCCTTTTTCAAGGCTGAGTTGATGGTCGCTCCCCTGCGGACTTTGCCAATTTAACGTACTGGGCTGCCATTGCCACTGCCAAAGAGATGGCTGTTTACCACCAAATTTTCCCCAAAGCTTGAAGTTAAGATCGGTATTAAATTTCTTCAGCTCACTCACGTTGAGTAAATGGCCGACTCGAGAAAGCTGAATATGCTCCCCTTGAGCATAAAACTGCCCAGGAATATCCAGTAGCTGATGACTCCCATCGCTATTATCAAGCTTTAAGGCAAAGTGAATGGTACTGGTAGATTCGCCGAAATGAGGCAGATAAGCATCCCCTTCGCCTTGATGAAGATTCTCTTTGTTTCGCCAGTACATTGATTTAATGTACATTTTATGAGCTTGATGATGCTCAGCTAGAAAACTGATTTGGGCATTTCGAATCTGGAAATGGTCCAATTGATGCAAAAACAGATTCGCAAACGTCTTAGCGACACTCATATCGACGGGATTGGTGCTGTTATCAGAACTGCTGCGCTCAAGCCATGGTAACGTTGCGTTGACATCATTGAGCTGAATGTTGCGAAAGACTAAATGTCCCTCTCGAATCGAATCGATTAGATTAAAATCAAGAAGGATAGAACCAGTTTCAAGCTGATAATGGCTTGAATGTTGCGGGGTAAAACGGACATCTTTTAAAATTAGAACGGGCCGAAATTGCTCTAGTGATGCACTGAGGCTACCAATATGCAGTTGCTGGGCCGAGTAGCCAGTCAGCCACTGCGTCATCTCATCGCGAAAATCGTTGGCGTAGATGAAAAAACCGCGTAAAACGCTCAGCAATACCGCAGCGATAATAATGACAACCGCTAACGTTAACCAACAGTGGTGAGCAATTCTGCGCAGTAATGGCACCATAAGATCACATCATAACAACGTCAAACTGTTCTTGGTTATACATGGTTTCAGTCTGAACCCGAACTTCTTTCCCCATGAACACCTCCAGTTCAGCCAAACTATGTGACTCTTCCCCGGTTAACAATGACGCTACCGCAGCAGAAGCATATACGATGAAATGATCCGCTTGATAGGCTCTTTTAACCCGCAAAACCTCACGCAAAATTTCAAAACAGACGGTTTCTGCGGTTTTAACTGACCCGCGTCCATGACACGCAGGACATGGCTCACACAAAACATGCTCCAAACTTTCTCGAGTTCGTTTGCGTGTCATTTCAACTAAACCAAGCTGTGAAAAACCACTGATATTAGTTTTGGCTCTGTCATGCACCAGCGCTTGTTCAAGACTGTAAAGCACCCTTTGCTGGTGTTCCTCTTGCTGCATATCGATAAAATCAATAATGATAATGCCACCCAGATTTCGCAGCCGTAACTGTCTTGCGATGGCTTGAGTTGCTTCAACGTTGGTGTTAAAGATGGTTTCTTCTAAATTACGATGGCCGACAAAAGCACCCGTATTAATATCAATCGTCGTCATCGCTTCGGTCTGATCAATAATCAGATAACCACCTGATTTAAGGTCAACTCGCCGCTGCAGAGCACGCTGCACCTCATTTTCAGTATCGTAAAGATCAAAAATAGGCCGATCTGCCGAATAATATTCAAGAATTTCAGCAAATTCAGGGACAAAATCCTGACAGAATGTAATGAGCTCTTCATAGCTTGCGCGAGAATCGACTAAAATTCGATCGAGTTGTGTACCGACGAAATCGCGAACGGTGCGAGGGGCTAATGACAAGTCTTCATAAAGCATGCTGCAACTTGGGTATTTTTCCTTGCGCTGCAAAACCTTACGCCACAGCCGTTTTAAAAACGCCGCATCTTGAGACAACTCATGCTCACCGACGCCTTCAGCGGCTGTGCGGACAATAAATCCGCCCAGATCATCGACATAGCTACTTGCAAGCGATTTTAGATGCTCACGCGCTTCTTCGCCTTCAATGCGCTGTGAGACACCGACATGAGAACTACCTGGCATCAACACCAGATAACGAGAAGGTAAAGTGATATCAGTGGTGAGTCGCGCCCCTTTGGTTCCAAGCGGATCTTTAACCACTTGAACCATAATATCCTGCCCTTGGCGAACTAAAGCCGCAATGTTTCCGGCTTGAAAATTGGCCTGCTCCTGCGTATCAACACATTCAGTGTGAGGCATAATATCGGACGCATGTAAAAACGCTGCTTTATCTAAGCCAATATCAACAAAGGCAGCTTGCATGCCTGGTAACACCCGGCTAACCTTACCTTTGTAAATATTGCCCACGATGCCGCGTTTGGCTTCGCGTTCAATGTGGATCTCTTGGAGGATCCCCGTTTCGACCAATGCAACACGCGTCTCGGTTGGGGTTACATTGATCAGTAACTCGGCCGGCATGATAACTCCTCATTATCCAACCTATTTGGATAAAAATATTTTTAGCAATTGTTCGCTTTCAACCAGCGGTAATCCGACCACAGCACTGTAGCTACCATCAATAGCCTGTACAAATTTACCACCAATCCCCTGAATCGCATAACTACCGGCTTTGTCACAGGGTTCACCGCTTTGCCAGTACGATTTTATTTCGTCATCACTGATCGAGCGCATTTTTACGCTGGTGCGCACCAAGACTTGTTCAATACGCGTTTTATCCACCACGCAAACAGCGGTTAATACTTCATGAACCCGCCCAGAGAGCCGCCGCAACATATACAGACTATGTTCAAGAGATTCAGGTTTGGCCAATATTTCATTATCGACACTGATAGTGGTATCTGCACCTAAAACAGGACGGTTTTCACCGCTGTTTTTAAGACCGCAATAGGCTTTCAAGCGAGCCATTCGCGCCACATAATCAGTTGCTGACTCCAGAGCATTTGGCGTTTCATCTATCTGCCCATCAACAACATCAAATGTATAATCAAGGTATTGAAGTAACTGCAAACGACGTGGTGATTGTGATGCGAGATAAAAATCCACCAAGCTTAAGCCTCCATTCGGAATCGACGCCGCAGTTTACGCAATAATAGATAGATCCAAGGCCAAATAATGAGCGAGCCAATCGCTGAATAAAAATAGCCAACCGGTGCTTGAACACCATGGACAATATAATTAATCCAGAATATCACAGCCTTATTCGCAATACAGGTCAAGGCAAACACAATCGCCTGTTGCCAAAGTGATAAATTGCGAAGACGAACATAATTAATCGCAGCAATGTAACCGATGAGCGAAAAAGATAGCGCTCGAATCCCGAGCGTTGAGCCCAGCAACAGATCAAGCACCAAACCACAGATGAAAGCGCCCAGAACATTAAAGCGCATTGGCAATGCGATACACCAATAAAAGACGCACGCCAAAAGCCAATCAGGGCGAAAATTCGCAAATTGTTCTGGGATTGGTAAAATCTGTAAAACGACGGCGACCAACAATGTCAGGATCACAATCAACAGATTGAAAAAACCTCTCATTTGGCCCCCTTCGTCGTGTTATTGCTCTGAGGCACGGGCTGTTTTAACTGGGTCTTATCTGGCCATAATAGCAACAGATAACGAAGCCGCTCTAAATTCACTACCGGTTTAGCTTCAATAGAAGCAAATGGCCGACCTTCCTGATAACGAAATTGGGTCACTTTAGCAACGGGATACCCTTCAGGGAAACGCCCGCCAAGCCCTGATGTCACCAGTTCATCACCCACTTTGATATCCGTGCTACGAGGGACATTTGGCACTCGCAGACTATTCACATCGCCATTGCCTTCGGCGATGACTCGAATATCGTTACGCATCACTCGCACAGGCACCGCAGCTGAACTATCGCTAATGAGCAGTACTCGACTACTAGCTGTAGCGACATGAACGATAAAGCCCACTACACCCACATCATTTATCACTGGTTGGCCTTGATAGACACCATCCTGACTACCTTTATTAATCACCACTTGCTGAGAAAATGGGTCGGAATCCACCGCGAGAATTTCAGCGACCATGCGCCGCCCATCAACGTGTACGGGAGAGCCGAGCAATGAGCGTAACTGCCCATTCTCTTTTTGCAGATTTGCCATGGTCAATAACTGCGCTTGTTGCAAACGCAACTGCTGTTTCAGACGAACATTTTCTTGACGTAAGCGGTGTGCGCTAACCAATTGATCGGAAGCATCGTCAAGAAATTCCCGAGGAGAATTAGCAACATACTGCAAAGGCGAGACGAGCGAGGCTAGATAACCTCGCACAATCGAGAACGGTTTAAAATGAGAATCGGTATAGATCAGTGCCACCGATACAATCAATGCCAACAGCAAACGTAATTGTAACGATGGCCCGCGAGAAAAAATTGGCTTCATAAGCAAAGAACCGAGCTAACTAAAGCCGACCTTATTCATACTGGAACAGATCGCCACCATGCATATCAATCATTTCGAGCGCTTTACCACCGCCACGAGCGACACACGTTAATGGATCATCTGCGATTACAACTGGAATCCCTGTTTCTTCCATGAGTAACCGGTCTAAATCCTTCACTAGCGCACCACCACCAGTTAAGACCATGCCACGCTCAGAAATATCAGAAGCAAGCTCTGGTGGTGACTGCTCTAAAGCAACCATCACCGCACTCACAATCCCAGACAGTGGTTCTTGCAGTGCTTCAAGAATTTCATTGGAGTTAAGTGTAAAGCTCCGTGGGACCCCTTCGGCAAGGTTTCGACCACGCACTTCAATCTCTTTGACTTCATCGCCAGGATAGGCTGAACCGATAACATGTTTAATACGTTCAGCAGTTGCTTCACCAATCAAGCTACCGTAGTTACGGCGCACATAATTAATGATAGCGTCATCAAATTTGTCACCACCGATACGTACGGATGAAGAATAAACAACCCCATTCAAAGAGATGATCGCAACTTCAGTGGTCCCACCACCGATATCGACCACCATTGAACCGGTCGCTTCAGACACAGGTAAACCGGCACCAATTGCCGCAGCCATTGGCTCATCAATCAACACCACATCACGCGCGCCGGCACCTAATGCAGATTCTTTAATAGCACGGCGTTCAACTTGAGTTGAGCCACAAGGCACGCAAACCAAAACTCGAGGACTTGGACGTAGAAAGTTGTTTTCGTGAACCTGTTTGATGAAATACTGCAGCATTTTCTCGGTGACGTAAAAATCAGCAATTACGCCATCTTTCATAGGTCGAATGGCTGAAATGTTACCTGGTGTACGCCCCAACATCTGTTTGGCTGCATGTCCCACAGCGGCTACATTTTTTGGGCTCCCAGCGCGCTCCAGACGAATAGCGACAACTGATGGTTCATTAAGGACGATGCCCTGATCTTTAACGTAAATGAGGGTATTGGCGGTTCCCAAATCGATCGATAGATCGTTGGAAAAAAGGCCTCTGAGCTTCTTAAACATCGCTAGCTAAAATCCTGAAAATGTTGGGGATGGATTATCTCTAAGTGAGCCTAACTTTACCAACGCTCAACCAATAGAGCAAGCGTAACTGTAGGCTTATAAGTGATCACTTACATTTCGTTTCTACCATCGTATTTAGTGCTATCCAGTATGGCACAGAATTAATGAATAGGAAGAGAGTTTTCTCAATAAAATGAAAGGCGCACAAAGATTATTCAATCAAGTCAAAAACCACTCAATTTTAACGATTAGGTTACAATTTTGGCACTCAATCGACCTGTTCTCTCTGGCTTACAGATGAGAACCAAGTCCCTTGTCCGGCGCTTACCCCTAAGCGCTCTAGCACCTGCCAATCTTGCGCTGATTCAACCCCCACAGCGACTACTTTAGCCTTGCCTTCGGCACTTGCGAGCAAACTACTAATCGCCAAACGATTCACCTGACGCCTTGCTAAATCTCGAACGAGACTTGGGTGCAACTTAACATAGGCTGGCTTAAGATCGTTGATGTACTGGGTGCTAAGCACATTTTGCCCAGCTCTATCGATGGCTATCAAAATGCCTTTTTCACGCAAGGCGTTAATACGAGCCTGCTGACGGCGTCCTAAAAACGCAACTTGCTGTTCTTTGAGCTCGATAATAAGCCTTCCGGCTTGACGCGGATTGGTTTCCATCGCCCAATAGATTAACCGTCGAATCACTGAGCGCTCTTGCAAGGTGGAAACATCTAAGTTAATGCTCACCGCCATTGAGCTGCTTTTTAAGCGCTCCAGGGCATGATCAATGGCCAGATAATCAAACTGTTTAACCATTCCGCAGCGCTCAACCCACGGCCAGAAAACACTGGCAGTTAACCAGGTTGAGTCTGAATCTTGAATGCGCGCTAATAGCTCAACACAGTAAGGTTTACTTTCCCGCGCATAGATAAGCTGCTCGAAATAACTCACGCGGTGCAAGCTAAGCGCCTGTTCAAGCATGCTGCGCCAACGCACAGACCCTTGACCGATATAGTTAGCCGTTAACTGCCTATCGACGGTGAACCAGGTGTTGCCACCTTGCTGTCTGGCAATACGCAGCGCATCATCCGCCTGATGCATCACCTCTTGAGGGGAATCGCCAAATTGATATCCAGCGATACCGACCGCTATATAATCATCACTATAAAAACCCGAAGGCAGCGGGATCCGCTCTAACTGTTTTAACAATGTTAAAACCACTGATTCAGCTTGCGCGAGTGTCACCTGAGCGAGCAACAGCGCAAAACAATCCCCGCCGACTCGGCCAACAATTGCGTTAGTGTTATTTTTCGCGTAATTGTTCAAAAGTTGCGCGAACTGCTGGAGTAAAACATCACCGCTCTCGCGCGAATGGCTGTAATTAAGTTCATCCAAAATCGTTAACTGAAATAGCAAAACGGCCCCGATGTTTGCATCCACATCGAGCATCTCTGTTTCGAGCCGATTACTAAAATGGGTAAGATTGGCAAGCCCTGTTAGCTCATCGATAAAAGCATTCTCGCGGATCATCCGATCAAAGCGAGCTCGGTCCTGACGGCTATCTTCTAATTGTAAAAGCAACTGACTAATCGCTCGGCTGGCACTGCGTGGCCACTCGCAGGGATCGGCATTCATCACACCATCTTGATGGCCACCAATAATTCGCCGACCTCGCCACTCTAGCCGCTCAGCACCTTTAAAGGCATTTTTTAACCATTGAATGCTAATGAGTAATCCCACGGCGACAATCACGACGCCTAAGAAAACATAAATCATCGCATCAGGCGCATAACGGAGCCGTTTAAAAGGACTCTCGACCCATAATGTAATCGAAAAATCAGGGTGGGATTTAAGTTGGAAATGATAATGGATCAGCGAATCCGTACTGCCGTGGTAGCGCACCTCACGAAACGTATAAACAGTTCCGCCCTGATTAGACAAATCCATCCGAACAATCTGATGAGCATGTAACCAGTTGGGTAACCACTGTTCAAATTCTGGCGTATCAGGTTGAACATCCAGCTGGCTATCAAGAAGCTGCACAATTGCTTTAATCTTGAATGATTGCTGATCATAGGCTAGCTTGCGAAACGTCAACGCGCCGCCAACACCAACCAAACCGACCGCAGTCACCACACAGATGACGATAAATAGAATAAATTTATTCGACAGTTTCACAGATATTCATTCGCTTCTAATACTTTTTCATTAACTCTTTTAGTGGAGCGCCTAGCTTATCGAATTTATCCCAATAAATCGCCTTTTTGATATTGTAAATATCATCCGCAATGGCAAACTGCTAGAGCAATTAACCATCGGCTAAACGACACCCAAGGAGCTTGTATGCCTGAATGCAGTTGGCCAGGAGACGATGAGCAATACCGCCAGTATCATGATAACTGCTGGGGAATGCCCGTTGTCGATAACCAAGAACTTTTTGCCAAATTATGCCTTGATGGTCAGCAAGCCGGATTATCATGGATAATCATTTTACGTAAACAATCTGAATATTATCGCTTATTTGAGCAATTTAACCCGGAAAAAATAGCGTTGTTTAACGACGATAAGATTGAGCAACTATTAAAAGAGCCCGGCATCGTTCGCAACCGTCTAAAAATTAGGGCCATTGTGCAAAATGCGCGAGCCTATTTAGACTTATCGCAGCAAGGCATTAATTTTAGCGATTATTTGTGGTCTTTTGTGAATAATTTCCCAATTGATCACCAATTAGTTGACGGCAACGATACGCCGACCACCAGTCCAGAAGCGATAGCGATGGCAAAATCACTCAAAAAGCATGGATTCAAGTTTGTCGGCGAAACCATTTGCTATGCCTTTATGCAAGCAGTCGGCATGTTTAATGACCACCTCATAAGTTGCAGCGCACATGCCCGTTGCCAAAAAAGAGCTTACGAATTATTTCAGGAGTAAAATTAAATGCACGGACACGTCATGATGGCCTTTCTGGGGACGTTTTTCTTTGTCTCACTCACCCCAGGAATGTGTATGACTCTCGCAATGACGCTGGGTATGACAATCGGTGTCAAAAGAACATTATGGATGATGATAGGCGAACTCATTGGTGTTGGCAGCGTTGCAGTAACCTCTGTGATTGGCGTTGCAACCATCATGCTCAACTACCCTCATCTTTTTAATATATTGAAATACTTAGGCGGAGCCTATCTCATCTATCTAGCCATTCAGATGTGGCGAGCTCGTTCCAAGTTGGCTTTGCAACACATGCCGGATAACGCTAAGCGACAAAGTCGTAAAGCACTGGCGTTACAAGGGTGGATTACAGCCATTGCCAACCCCAAAGCCTGGGCATTTATGGTTTCATTGTTACCGCCGTTCATCAATGCTAACGAACCGGTTGCCCCGCAGCTAACATTATTGGTTGCAATCATATTGTGCAGCGAATTTGTCTGCCTGACCATTTACGCCTCCGGAGGTAAGACATTGGGACACTATCTGGCCCATTCAGGTAACCTTAAATGGCTCAATCGTATCTCTGGTACATTGATGGCTTTGGTTGGAGTATGGCTTGCCGCGAGCTAATGCTCTTTCACGAATCATCAGACTTGCAACTACAATAAATAATAAAGGATGGTCACATCCTTTATTATTTTCATAACTGGCATACTATTTGTAATAACAACTGAAACGACAAAAACGTGACATCTCGCCGTATCAATGCATCACTAAAATTGTCAGTTAACTTTGTTCGACTTCAAATGAGTGAGACTACAATGCACAAACGAATAATGGCACTTTCAATAGCAGGCGCAGGATTGCTGCTGGCAGGACAGTCAGCATTTGCGGCCACAGGACATGCAAATAACAACATCAACGCACAGGTCAACAACAAAAGTGTGGCAGGTGGTATTAAAGCAATGGCAGGGGAAAATGTGCAATTTTTTGCCAATGGTCAATATTCTGACGATAGCGGGACAATCGGCCAGTTGGGAGCCGAATTTGTCGGAAATGCCGATCCAATTTCCTTTGGCTTTGGTGGCAAAGCTGTTTTTCTGGATGCAAAAGACCATAAAAATGGTGGTGTCGTTGCTCTCGGTGGCCACGTTACTTATCAGCTTAATGACAGGCTAAGTGCTACAGCGGAAACTTATTACGCACCCGATATTTTGTCATTTCACCACGTTGACCGATACATGCAATATGGTGCTAAAGCATCATATATGGCAGTTGATAACGTCGATGTAGTAGTTGGTTGGCGCCGCACAACTTTTGGTTATAGCGCAGGCCCAGACTTACGCTATGAAAATAACTTTTATCTCGGCACTGATTATAATTTTTAAAAACCGCTCAGATTGCCAGTCAGGGAGCTGTCGCTTTTATAGCACAGCTTCTTGAATCAACTTCACCAAACCGCTTTGTTTTCCTAAATGTTCAAGCAAAATGAATTCGCACTCAGGATATTGCTTTTCAAGGGCATTCACCAGTTCAGGCAAGTCATTGCGAACATGCTTCCCCGCTGCCAGAAAAAATGGGAACAATGTCACTGAACTCACCTTTTGGGCCATCAACTGACTAAGCCGCGAGTGAAGATCTGGCTCACAGAGTTCTAAAAAAGCGTGGCAAATAATATCAAAACGTGGATTTAAGGCGCTGTGTAAACACTTCGTAAAATCGATGATTTCTTGATTGGATTCATCTTTACGGCTGCCATGAGCAACTAACACAAAGGCGTTGGACATAAGATGCTCCGAGTCGGAACGAAGAGAAAAATATGGGCATCGAATGCCCATATTTATTCTAACAATAACAGGTTAACACTGTTTAACCTGTTTAGAGAGACAAATTACTTAACTGCGTCTTTAAGAGCTTTACCAGCAACAAACGCAGGAACGTTCGCTGCAGCGATATCAATTTCAGCGCCAGTCTGAGGGTTACGGCCTTTACGAGCTGCACGATGATTTACTTTGAAAGTACCGAAACCAATCAGCTGAACCTGATCACCACCTTTTAGCGCGCCAGAGATTGATTCCAGAGTAGTTTCTAATGCCACTTTTGCTTGAGCTTTAGACAGATCCGCCTTTTCTGCGATAGCGTCAATCAGTTCAGTTTTATTCATAGATAAGTAATCCTTTGTGATTATTTTCGATTAGCCGAGAACACTTTAAGAGAAAAAAATAAGCTTCGCAAAGATTTTTTTATCCAAGAAGCCAGATTTGACGCGGGATTAACACAATTTCCGTATAAAATTACCGAAATATCCCATGCCGAAGGCCACTGTAACAGGAATTATTCGTCCCGCAAACAGATCCCTAGATTACTCACATCTTCTTGTCGAGCTACTTCTCTCACCTGTTTTATATAATCATGATTTCTCTGAAAATTAAGAGCAAAATCATAACATTGTTTTTGAAATGCAAACTCCTCTACTGCTAATGGCTCTTGGAATAATTGCTCATCATCAGCAAAATCATTTTGCATCTGCAAAAAATTTGTCACCGAACTCAGCGATAACTGGCTCGCCTGCGCCGCTTCGTCCCCATCAAAGCTCAGAACGATACTAAATAATAATTCTAGTCCGACACAGCAATCCAAAGCCGGATATACGCCATAAACATCAAAATTATTGACTTCCGGAATAACTGGATCCAATTGTTCGCGCTGCAACGCAAAATTAATGCGCGCTTTCGGATAGCTCAAATATTCCCAGAACAACGCCATATATTTATCTAGCGCATCATCACGGGCAAACCCGGTAGCCAGAGCGAACAACTTATAATTTGGCATCATCCGCTGGACTAAACAAGCACAAAACAGTAATTGCGCTAATCTTGGCAGCTTTTTTAAATTTGTCAAAAAAGAAGCTGATAGCATCAATAAACTCCCGGGTTGATGAAAGAGGTGATTTTAAAAGAAAGTTGTAAAAGCACCAGTAAAATTATAAATAAAATAGCTAAAAATGAATCATTTGTATTAACATGACACAATAAGTTTAAAAAACGACCAAAAAAAGTTCAAACACAAGCGATATCAGGAAGTAATATGTCAACAAATATCACTCTAATTGGCCAAAACTTAGAAGAGCTTTCTCAACAGATCCAACAAGCTCATCCGCAAATTACCATATTTCATGCTAAAAATGCTCAAGAGCTGGCCGATGAAGGCCTGCAATCTCAAATTTTAGTTGCAACCCCCGCCGATGGCCAACAGGTGGTAGAGAGAATGCCTAATCTCAAATGGGTTCAGTCACTTTATGCCGGCGTAGACCCATTATTGAAACCACAAATGCGCCGTGATTATCAATTAACCAACATTCGTGATGTTCTTGGCCAAGCCATGAGTGAGTACGTAGTGGGTTATATTTTGGCGTGGCAACGTCATTTGTTTCAATATGAGAAACAACAAAGCCAGCAACAATGGCAACAACTGAGTTATCGCCCACTAACCGAATATCGACTGTTGTGCCTAGGAAGTGGCTCTTTAGCTCAAGCTGTTGCCAAAACAGCAAGCCAGTTAGGAATGCGTGTCGATGCTGTGAGCCGCTCAGCCAAACCTGCTGAAGGATTCCAAAGTGTAGTGAGCTGGGATGATGCAAGCGAGCTCATCCAAAAAGCAGATGTCATTGCCAACTTACTGCCAAGCACCGAACAAACCTATGAGAAGGTCAACGCCCAGCTGCTCTCGCTTTTTTCTAGCGAAGCATTGTTTATTAACAGTGGCCGGGGCACCACCGTTGATGAAAAAGCACTACTGAGCTTTCTTGATGACAATCCAAATGCTCGAGCTGTGCTGGATGTCATGCACCAAGAGCCGCTATCTCAAGAGCATCCACTCTGGCGTCATTCGCAAGTGAGTATTACGCCACATATTGCCGCTCCATCACGTATCGAAGATGTTCAACCGGTCATTTTGGATAATGTGAACCGCTACCTCAATTCACAACCGCTACGTTATCTGGTGGACTTTGCTCGAGGGTATTAATTTTAGTAACTTCGCTGCCGAGGACCGATTAGAGGCAAATGCATCTGCCCAACGAGTCGGCTTCGGCAGGCGATAACCGTCTAGACATTGCTGAACAAAGGATAAACTCTGCTCTGTTGACACTAAGTTGCCAGGCGAAAGATAGAGCGGTTTACAGCGCACTTTTGAGCGCAATACATACCCGATGGTTTGGCTTTGACTCACTAGAGGTTGAACGCTGCCAAGCGCTTCAGTTAAGGGCTCATGTTCGCCGGTTAGTCTTGATTTAGCCACCCCAATGGTGGCGACATTGAGTTGCCAACCAAGCTGAGATGCATTACCAAAGCGGCGCGGGTGTGCAATCCCCTGACCATCAACCAAAATCAATTGCGGCTTGGTCTCTAACAATTGGTAAGCTTTTACCAGCGCTGGCACTTCGCGAAAACCAAGTAGTCCGGGAATATACGGCATCGTGTTAGGCAACGTCACAATACTCAGTTCTATAGGCGTTAAATCGTTCGCATCGAAAGTACATATTGCGGCTCGAACTTGCTTGGCTTTATTTGGCAAACCAATATCCGCACCCGCAATGCAGTGAACGTTCTGTTGATAAGGAACGAGTTTTAATTGAGATGCTGCATGAGTTTGAAATGCACGAGCTTTTGGGACTGAAAAAGGCCATTGCCAGTGCATAAAAAACTCCGTTTTTTACATAGAATCGTCACTGGATGTTAGCACACTCAATAGCGCTGATATATCATGACCTTGCAGAAATGACTCGGGAGGATTATAGAGGATCACCGCAGCATTATCCTCTGATAGCTCATCCACATTCGCCTCAAAATCGTCACCAGCCAAGTGCGGATCATGAAAAGCATCCACCACAACGGCATCCACTAAAACGGATTCCAATTGAGATTTACTGGGTATTTGCAAACTCTGGAGCCAAACTTGAACCTGACATGAGCGCAGCCAATAAATGGATTGATTGACAGCCGCCACGTCATTTTGGCTTGGCCAATCGTTTACCAGTACTATTAGATTTCGCCAAGAAAAGTGAATCTTTAAAAGCTTATCTAACAGTTGTTCAAGCCATGGTTTATCGCTTAGCAACTCAACATCAATGACAATTAAAAGCGGCCCGCCAACCTGCTCTGTTAGCATTTTTTGCGCGCACAACTGAACCTTCTCTAAAAACTGAGATTTATCAAGACGTCTATTTTCATCGTTAAGCATCCAGCCAAACCATTGCAAGCGAAGCTCACTGGCATTTTTTTGCATGAGCTGCACTTGTTGACAGGCTGGAATTTCGACGCGGGATTCAGCCTGAGCTGATTTCATTACATTGCTCATGAGCTAAGCATAGGCAGCTTATTGAATTGGCTCAATTGGGGAAAATCCCTACATGGGGATAGTCTAAAACAGGCAAAAATTTACAAGATCTTGCACTATGCAGCTCTAGCAGATACGGTATGATATGGCAAAATACTGATAGTTTTAATAATCTCCAGGATCTCTCTATGCTTAAACAGCTCTCGATCATCGCCTTCAGTTCACTGATTTTATCTGGGTGCGCTCAGTTATCATCGACTGATAACCATGTGCAATCTTCCCCATCACAGCCATCATCCTCTTATTCAACCAAAGATCTGAACGAGCAACAGATGCAGGCTTTAGTCTGGATGCAACGTTCTGCTGAATATCGAGCGCTGTGTTATCAAGCATTTAATGTTGCCAGTGATCAGCTAAAAAAAGAGTTATCAAGCGATCATAGCAAGCCTCTGGCGGTGGTTGTCGACATTGATGAAACGGTTCTAAATAATCTGCCATATCAAGCCTGGTTAATTGGCAAAAATCAGGGCTATTCGAGTAAAACCTGGCAACAGTGGGTGAAACAAAGTAAAGCAACGGCAATTCCTGGCGCAGTATCATTTTTAAATTTCGCCAGTGAGCATGGTGTGCAAGTGTTCTATATCACCAACCGTGCCGAGAAAGTTCGTGAGGCAACGTTAACGAACCTTAAACAACTTGGTTTTCCTAATGTTGTAAACTCCCATCTATTAATGAAATCCACCAGCAGCGATAAAGAACCACGACGCAATCAAGTTCGCTCTCATTATGATATTGCCTTATACATGGGAGATAATTTAGGTGATTTCAGCGATAAATTTGATGCTAAGAGCATGGAGCAACGCCAGCAGTTAGCTGACCAGTATCGTCCACAGTGGGGCACTAAATACATTGTGCTGCCTAACCCGATTTACGGTACATGGGATGGCGCAGCGATTCACTACCAATGGGGTGAGAGCGCAGCCACTAAAGATAAATTGCGCAAACAAGCGCTGTATATCTGGCAACCATAGTAGATGCGCTATCGCTTAGATTGGCTTAAAAGCCGCTCTAAGCGATAAATATTTTGGCAGCAATGGCAAACAGCAAGATTGCAAACAATCGCTGTAGCCGTTGCTGAGACCAAATATGGGAGAGTTTGGCGCCAAAGCGAGCAAAGATAGAGCTGGTTAAAATAATTCCCAACCACGCCGGCAGATAGACATAACCGACGCTCCACTGAGGCAATATATCGTGTTGACTTCCCGCAAACAGATATCCCAACGTACCGCTAATGGCAATCGGCAATCCACACGCGGCTGAGATCCCAGCGGCGCGCTTCATTGGCTGACCAAAATAGTTTAAAAACGGCACTGTGACAGTCCCGCCGCCAACGCCAAAAATAGCCGACTTAAACCCGATAAAGATACCGACACAGTTAGTCACCCATATCGAAGGCATGGAACGGTTAGAAACTTGCTGATGAGCAAACAACATTTTGAGAGCAATCAAAATTAAATAAACGCCAAAAGCCCACTCGAGCCATCGACCATTAATAAAATGCGCCAACCAGCTTCCAGAAAAGGCACCAATAACAATCCCAGTGGTAAGCTGCCAGACAATTTTCCAGTCAACACTTCCCTGTTTATAATGCCCGTAGGTCGAGCTTGAAGCGGTAAAAATAATCGTTGCTAGAGAAGTTCCCATCGCCATATGGATAGCCAACTCTGATGGAAAATGAGCCCAATGAAAAATCACAACTAGCGCCGGGACGATGAGCACCCCACCACCGAGG
Organism: Celerinatantimonas sediminis; assembly: GCF_046054195.1. NCBI lineage: Bacteria > Pseudomonadati > Pseudomonadota > Gammaproteobacteria > Celerinatantimonadaceae > Celerinatantimonas > Celerinatantimonas sediminis. Next base: position 25,328 of record NZ_JBEQCS010000021.1, on the reverse strand, counting down.
CCAAACAATCCTGAGAGGGTTCCGGCCACAGCGCCTAACACCAAGCAGATCCAAAACATAAATAACCTTAAAACAAATAACCGCGTTGTCACTCTAGCGTGTTTCTATCACAGCTTAGTGACAATAACATTTAACAGTTATTCACCCCTTGTAAGAAGTTTGATGATAAGCGCGACTATATTGGTGAACAGCATCCACAAATACACCCGCATTTTCCAAAGGGACATCCTGATGAATGCCATGACCTAAATTGAAAACGTGGCCATTGCCGTGACCATATTGCTTAAGTATGCGCTTGACTTCACTCTCAATTTTATCGGCTGACGCGTACAACATCGAAGGGTCCATATTTCCCTGCAAAGCCACTTTATCGCCAACTCTGCGCCGTGCATCATCCATATCACACGTCCAATCGATGCCAATTGCATCACAGCCGCTCTGAGCTATCCACTCCAGCCACTGACCACCATTTTTTGTAAATAGCGTCACCGGAATGCTCTGGCCATCAACACTGCGATGAATTCCTTCGACAATTTTTTGCATATAGGCAAGCGAAAACTCTCTATAACAATCGCCGCTTAATACTCCGCCCCAGGTATCAAAAATCATGACCGCTTGCACACCCGCTTCAATCTGAGCATTCAGATAATCAATGACGGACAGCGCTAATTTATCCAGCAATAGATGCAATGTGGCAGGTTCACTAAAGAGCATTTTTTTGATTTTGGTAAACTGCTTTGTTGACGCCCCTTCCACCATATAAGTTGCCAATGTCCAAGGGCTACCTGAAAAACCAATCAAAGGCACACTGGCATCTAACTCTCTAACAATGGTTTTCACCGCAGCCGGAACATAGCTCAGCGATTTGAGGGGATCGGGTATGCTCAGCGCTTTGACATCACTTAACGATTGAATCGGATGGTTAAATCTTGGGCCTTCACCTTTGGCAAAATAAAGTCCCAATCCCATTGCATCAGGAATGGTCAAAATATCAGAGAATAAAATAGCAGCATCCAGAGCGAATCGGCGCAGCGGTTGCAATGTTACTTCACAAGCAAGTTCAGGACTTTGGCAAACTGCCATAAAATCACCTGCTTTTGCACGCAATTGTCGATATTCAGGCAGATAACGCCCAGCCTGGCGCATCATCCACACAGGCGTAACATCGACCTCTTCGCGGCGCAATGCTCTTAAGTAACGATCATTTTTTAACTTGCTCATAGTATTCCTGATGCTGGCACAAACTGTGCGGCATTGTATGGTGATTCGCCAATAAAGGCCATAGTCCCCCTCTTCGATTACCCTTTTAGCTCTTGTGAGATGTTGCTAACCAACGTATCGATAATTTTACGGGCAATCGTGCCATGTTTTGGTAATTGCGGCAGGTTGGTAATCTCAAACCAATTTGCATCCACCAGTTCACTGCGCTGAACTTTAATCTCACCCGATTGATAATCAGCTAAAAAAGCCATCATCAATGAATGAGGAAATGGCCACGGCTGACTGCCAGCATAACGAATGTTATCGACATGAATCCCCGTCTCTTCAAACGCCTCACGTTGAACGCAATGCTCAAGGGTTTCACCTGTTTCAACAAACCCTGCAACCGCGGTATAAATCGGATTATCTTTTTTGACATGCCGTTTATGGCAAGCCAACAAGATGGAATTTTCTTTACGAATGGCCACAATAATACAAGGCGAAATACGCGGATAAGCGCGAAACCCACAGTGCTCGCACTGCATGGCAAATTCCCACTCAACACGCGCCATCGGTTGGCCGCACTGGCCACAAAACTGATGGGTTTTTAAAAACAATGCCTGTTGCATCGCTTGACCTGCGAGCAAAAACAAAGCCTCGTCTAAATCACTCACCAGCTGATAAAGGGTTATCCATTCACCTAAGCCTAGATCAATCGGCTCATCTAAGGCTAATCGATAACAAGGCTCTCCCATATAGTCATTAAAATACTCAGCTTGAGTGAGCCAAGATTCCGCCACAGGAAGATCGTCGATTTGACCAAACGGAATACGCTGACCTTGCGGCACACACAATATTTTGTCTTGTGAGGTAAAAAACCACCAGCCAGCTAATGACTGACGATTCGGATGAGAAACAGACATATAATTCCTTATTTTACGATCTTTGCGCTGGAAACTTGATCAAATCCATTCGTTCAACCAAAGTTAAATTAAGATAGTCCTTTGTATCACTTAGAGGCCGGAGGTCACAATGCTTACACGAGTAGCCCAAGCTCAACAACGTTGGGGGGGCGCAAGTCAAGTTATCGATAACTGGCTTGCCGCACGAAGCCAACTGATTGTTGAATATTGCCAGCTGGTCGGGCAAAAACAACCTAAATCGGCTCAAAAGTTGCCGCAAATAGAGCAGATCCAGCACTTCTGCCACCATTTAGTCGATTATGTTTCAACCGGACACTTTGGCGTATTTGACCAAATAATTGAAGACTGCCAAGATTACCGACGTGTTCACGGATATATCCACCAACTTGCTCCAACCACCGAAACAATTGTTGATTTTTATGACCAATATGTAGAAATCAGTGACTTAAGCGAACTCAATGAGTTTATCGATACATTAGGTGTTATCGGTGAAAGCTTAGAGAACCGCTTCACGGTCGAAGATAAATTGCTTGCAGAGCTTTACCAACATGTCGTTGATGAGAAGGCGCAGGCCAATCCTTAAATCAGAATGCGATCCCAATGGATAATTAGGATCGCTTTTGAGCTAATATTACTTAGCTGAGTCGTCAGATGCTTCTTTAGGTGCGGCTTTAACCTTAAGTAAATCAACATCAAAAATTAATGTAGAGTTACCTGGAATAGCACCTGTAGCATGTTCACCATAAGCCAGTTTTGCTGGAATATAGAAGCGATATTTACCGCCCTGATGCATCAGCTGCACGCCTTCAGTCCAACCAGGAATAACCTGATCTAATTTAAATGTGGCAGGTTGGTGATGTTTAGCAGAGCTATCAAAGACCGTACCATCAATTAATGAACCTTTATAATTGACCGTGACAATGTCAGAGGCTTTAGGCTGAGCGCCAGTTCCTTTTTTCAGAACTTTATACTGTAAGCCTGATTTAGTTGTTTTTACGCCTGGTTTTTTAGCGTTCTCTTTAAGAAATTTCGCTCCTTCGACTTTCGCTTTCGCAGCATCGTCAGTTGCTTTTTTCTTCGCTTTGGCGGCCAAATCTTTACTCATATCAGTTAAAGCAGCGCGAATTTCTTTATCAGAAAGCTTAACTTTACCATTGAGACCATCTTTCATACCTTCGATGATCATATTGCGATCGAGTTTGACACCAATTTTTTCTTGCTGCTGCAGTGATTTATCCAAATAGCGAGCCATAGAAGCGCCCACAGCATATGCCTGTTTCTGTGCTTCTGTTTTGAAATGCTCGGTGGCAGCACTCGCCTGAGCCGTTGCAAACAAGACCGAACTGGCTAATAGCGATACTGCTAAATATTTTTTCATGAGATGAACTCTCCAGACCTTAAGATTTATCAATCATAATCAATAGAATGGCTTCATTTCTATACACAATAGCCGATATACTTAATCTACTGATTCTTCAATGAGCCGTCTATACTAGCGTCTATCGAGCCATGTAGAAAGATATGAACATTTATTTCACACAAATTTACGTAAGACGCAGCTATTTCGGGGCTATTTTACTACTAATAGCGCTTTTGGCTGGTTGCACGCCTAAAACAGAGGCGAGTAAAACCATTACTCAAGAGCGTGATGGAGTTTTTGCGGCGGCTCTAAGCCGGGATGGTTCATTAAGTTTAATGTCTAGCGCTAGCGATGATGTAACGCTTTGGCAGCTTACCCCTAATGCTCAAATTAAGTTTCGCTGGCAGCAACAATCACAAAATAACGTTTTCTTAGTTAAATTCTCCCCCGAACATCGCTATGCGATCAGCGCATCGCGCCATGATTTTGCGATTTGGTCAACGCAAACCGGCCAATCATTGGGTTTTTATTCTATCGGCCAATCGGTCATTCGCGATATTGCGCTATCAGCTAACGGCCAAAACGTCGTGGTGGGGTTAGAAAATGCCAAGGTCGTGTTTATTAATCTTAGAACAGGCCGCAGGCTGGAATTTTTAGGCCATACGCAAGCAATTAATATCGTGCGACTATCGGCCAATGGCCGCTATGCGTTTAGCGCAGGTAATGGCGGAGATGCGATTTTATGGAATACACAAAGCGCCCAAATCATCACCAAAGTCCACATGAATAGTCGCATCACGCAAATTGCCATGACACCAGATGGAAAATATATCTTTGTCGCAGGAAGTCATAATCAAGCTAAGATCTACACCATTGTTCAAGGTCAATTGTTAAGCAAATTAGCCATTCACACTCGCCAAGAGATTTTTAGCTCAGCGCGTTTTGTCAACCATGACCAGTGGCTGTTAACAGGCTCAGCGAATCGCAAACTGCGGCTGTGGGATGTTAAAACAGGTCAGTTACTTGAGCAGTGGAAAGTTGGCCTTAATACCAAGCGCCGCCCTGCCAGCGCGGTTGTATATGACGCCACAATCGATGACAATGGACAGGTGATAAGTGCAAGCTCAAGTGGCTTGGTTGAATATTGGTCTGTACATAACGAATAATCTGATGACATCTGAATTACAAGAACACATTGAACAACTGGAAAGTCAGCTGACGTTTCAGGAAGATACCATTGCCCAGCTTAATGACGCGATTACCAATCAGCAGTGGCAAATCGATAAATTAACTCGCCAAGTAAAATTACTCAGTGATAAAATTCAGCAATTTCAACCCTCCCAGATTGCATCTCAATCTGAGGAAACGCCACCGCCACATTATTAAAGATAAGAGAAGTTTTGATGATGGACTATCAATTACGCAGCGCGACAACAGAGGATCTTGAAGCGATTGTTGCCATTTATAACTCAACGATTGCATCTCGACAGGTGACTGCCGATATGGAACCGATTACGCTCGCCGACCGTGCTGGTTGGCTTGAGGAACATCAACGCATTGGCCACCCGGTTCAGGTTGCAATTAGCCACGGTGAAATCATTGCGTGGTTTAGTTTTAGCGCCTTTTATGGCCGCCCTGCGTATCAGCAAACCCGCGAGCTGAGTATTTATCTGGCAGAAAGTTGCCGAGGGCACGGTTTGGGCAAACGACTCTTAGATGACGCTGAAACACTGGCCAAAACACAAAACATTAATGTTTTACTTGGGTTTATTTTTAGTCACAATATCCCCAGCATGAAGTTATTTGAACATCATGGTTACCAACTGTGGGGCGAATTACCAAAAATTGCCAAGCTTGATGACACATTGCGCAACCTAGCCATCTTAGGGAAACGGCTCGATTAGAGTTTAAATCGCGCAATTGATGGCTGTTGTGGCTGTTTTGTTGAAGATTGGGATTTGCTTTGTTTATCTTCAAATTGATAGCCACAATGCACACATTTGACCCTATCATGGCCTTGGCTATCTGATTCGATAGCCAATGTATCTTGCTGATGGCACTTTGGGCAGCTCGCACCAGCGATAAATCGTCTTTTCATCATCAACCTACTTAGTGAACTTCGACAGTTCAACCACTTTTAAGATATGATCCCTTATTATTGCATTTTAAGTTATCACTATGATCACAGCTCAACAAATTAGTCTGCAGCGCGGCATCAAAGTCCTGCTAGACAAAGCATCACTGACCATCCATCCAGGTCAATCAGTCGGCTTAGTCGGCAAAAATGGCTGCGGCAAATCATCTTTATTTAGCCTGTTAAAAGGTGAATTAACTCTCGATAGCGGTGAGCTCGACTTTCCAGCAAACTGGCAAATTGCAAGTGTTGCGCAAAACACGCCCGCACTTGAGTGCTCCGCTATCGACTATGTCATTGATGGCGATCTGGAATATCGACAAGTGATGGCCAAGCTTAGCGAAGCTGAAGCAAATCACGATGGTCTGGCAATCGCGACATTACACGGGCAATTAGATGCCATCGGGGGCTATCAAATTCAAGCGCGAGCGGCGACCCTACTAGCAGGTTTGGGATTTGATGAACCTGCGCAGCAACAGAGCGTTGCTAGTTTCTCGGGCGGTTGGCGGATGCGATTAAACTTAGCTCAGGCACTATTGTGCCGCAGCGATCTATTACTGCTTGATGAACCGACCAACCATCTCGATATCAACACTGTCGTTTGGCTAGAACAGTGGCTGGGACGTTATCAAGGCACCTTAATTATCATCTCTCATGACCGCGATTTTCTAGATCAGACCACCGAGCGTATCATTCATATTGAGAACGCTAAATTTAATGAATACACCGGGAACTATTCAAGCTTCGAACGCCAAAGAGCCACTAAACTTGCGCAGCAACAGGCGTTACATGAGAAACAGCTTAAACAGCGCGATCACCTGCAAAAATATGTGGACAGATTTCGCTATAAAGCAACCAAAGCCAAGCAAGCGCAGAGCCGTTTAAAAGCATTAGAAAAAATGGAACTAGTTGGGCCCGCGCACGTCGACTCAGAATTTAATTTTGAATTTCAGCCGCCAGATACACTGCCAATGCCTCTATTGCAGATGGAAAAGGTCAGCGCAGGCTATCAAGATAAAACCGTGCTCAGTGAAATCCAGTTTAACCTCGTGCCCGGCAGCCGCATTGGTCTGCTTGGCCGAAATGGCGCGGGTAAATCCACATTTATTAAATTATTAAGTGGCGATTTAACACCGCTCTCAGGCGTGCTAGATCTGAATGCGAACGTCAAAATTGGCTATTTTGCACAGCATCAGTTAGAGACGCTTCGCGTTGATGATTCACCCCTTGATCACATGCGCCGTTTAGCCCCTGATCAAACTGAGCAGCAACTACGTAATTATTTGGGGAGCTTCGGTTTTATTGGCGACCAGGCGCTAGCGAAAGTCGCACCGTTTAGTGGTGGTGAAAAAGCTCGATTGGTTCTGGCGATGATCGTCTATCAGCGACCCAATCTGTTGTTACTCGATGAACCGACCAACCATCTAGATTTAGATATGCGCCATGCGCTCACCATTGCCCTGCAAAGCTTTGAAGGCGCGATGGTCTTAGTATCGCATGACCGAGCTTTATTGCGCGCCAGTTGTGACGAGTTTTATCTGGTCGACAATGGTAGTGTGCATGCCTTTAAAGGTGATTTAGATGAATATCAAGCGTGGCTCAAAGCCCAAAATCAAGGTAGTAATACGCCAAATAAACCGCAAGCGTTAAACTCACAAAACGCAAGACAGGAGCAAAAGCGCTTGCAGGCAGAGTTTCGCAAAAAGACACAGCCACTTCGCAAAGAGCTGGAAAAACTCGAAAAGCAGACAGAAAAATTAACGGCGCAGCTTCATGAGATTGAAACCAAGATGAGTGATACAAGCTTATATGAAGCAGGTCAAAAATCGCAGTTAGATACGTTGATAAAACAGCAAGCAACCGTTAGAGCGCAGCTCGAGCAAGCTGAAGAGGCTTGGCTTGACTGTGAGACGCGTCTTGAAGAGCTCAAAGAACAAGCTCAACAGATGAGCGATTAAACAAAAAAGTGAATCTTAACAATAAAAAAGGCTGCAACGCAGCCTTTTTTAATCAACGATTATCAGCTTAGATCTGATAGCTGCTCAGTTTAGCAACTGCTTCGTCTAACTGTGGTTTAGCAACTTCTTCACCCATTGCCAGACCTTGTGCATAAACGACTTCAACTTCGCTGATACCCAAAAAGCCCAACAGAGTTTTCAGATAAGGAATTTCGAAATCGCTACCGCCTTCTTGGTGGATACCACCACGAGTAGTTACGATCAATGCTTTGGTGTTTTCAATCAAACCAACCGCACCAGATTCAGTGTATTTGAAAGTTTCGCCAGCACGCGCTACGAAATCAAACCAAGTTTTTAGCTGAGTAGGAATAGCAAAGTTGTACATTGGAGCAGCCAGTACCAACAGGTCAGCTTCTTTGGCTTCTTTAATCAGTGTGTCAGAAAGCTCTTTAGCTTCCTGCTGACGAGCACTCAACTCACCAGAAGGACGCAGCATACCGACTAATTCACCGTCCAGAACAGGAACAGGATTAGCAGCCAAGTCACGAACGATCACTTCATCATCTTTGTGCTGAGAAAGAAATTCATCAACCAATTTTGAAGACTGAGAGTATTCACCAAGTACACTTGATTTGAGCGCTAAAATCTTTGCCATCTTTTTGATCTCCTTTTTTATGATGTGAAAATGGTACCACGGCTTTATGTTCGAATATATGTGATTATATTGACCATTGTGTTCGAAATATTTGAACTATCACCATTTTCACTAATCATCCAGGTTTGGCGCTAACCAGCGCGAAGCTTCCTCGATCGTCATTTTGGCGCGTTTAGCATAGTCTTCCAGCTGGTCATGCTGAATTTTTGCCACCGCAAAATAACGCGATTGAGGATGGCTGAAATACCAACCCGATACCGAAGCACCGGGCCACATCGCATAACTGTCGGTCAGTTTCATGCCAATGCGTTTTTGCACATCTAACAACTGCCAAATCAGGCGTTTCTCGGTGTGTTCAGGACAAGCAGGATAACCCGGCGCGGGACGGATCCCCTGATAGCGCTCGCGAATCAACTCTTCATTGCTCAGTGATTCATCCGGACTATATCCCCAATGTTCACGGCGCACCTGCGAATGCAGATATTCAGCAAAGGCTTCGGCAAGGCGATCTGCAACCGCTTTGACCATAATCGCGTTGTAATCATCGCCGTTGGCTTTAAAGCTATCCGCCCATTCATCTTCCCCAATGCCACCAGTAACCGCAAATGCCCCGATATAATCGGCAACCCCAGAGCTTTTCGGCGCGATAAAATCAGCTAATGAATAGTTACTGGCTTTGGGTTTTTCACTTTGTTGACGCAGTTGATGGCTAACCCCCAACAGGGTTGTACGACTCTCATCGGTATAAATTTCGATATCGTCACCGACCCGGTTGGCCGCAAAGAGACCAAGGACACCACGAACCTGCATGTTAGGCTGACGCTCAAGAGAATCGAGCATCGCATTTGCATCGGCAAATAGTGCTTGCGCCTGCTCACCTACCACGTCATCGGTTAAGATACGCGGATATTTACCAGCCAGCGACCATGTCATAAAAAAGGGGGTCCAATCGATATACTCGCGCAAGGTGGCGATCGGAACTTTATCAAATACTTGCACCCCGAGTTTTTTGGGAACACTCGGTCGATAATTTTGCCAGTCAGTTACGAACGCGTTGTCGCGCGCCTGTTGCAAGGTCACTGGTGCACTTCGAGGTCGTTTTCTAGCATGTTGCTCGCGCACCACCTCATACTCTTGCGCTAAGCGTTTTACAAAATCAGCTTTCAGCGTGGTTGAAAGCAGGTTCTGACATACGCCTACAGCTCTTGAGGCATTAGAAACATACACAACAGGATGAGAGTAATTTTGCTCAATCTTAACCGCGGTATGCGCTTTAGATGTCGTTGCACCACCAATAAGCAGCGGAAGATCAAACCCCTGACGCTCCATCTCTTTGGCAACATGCACCATTTCATCTAAAGATGGCGTAATTAAACCAGACAAACCAATCATATCGGCCTGTTCATCTTTGGCGACCTGCAAAATCTTTTCGCATGGCACCATCACGCCCAGATCAATCACTTCAAAATTATTACACTGCAACACCACGCCAACGATATTTTTCCCAATATCGTGCACATCGCCTTTGACTGTCGCCATGACGATTTTACCGTTTGATTTTTGATCGCTCGATTTTTCAGCTTCAATAAACGGATTAAGGTAAGCAACCGCACGTTTCATCACTCGCGCTGATTTGACCACCTGCGGCAAGAACATCTTACCGGCGCCAAACAGATCGCCCACCACATTCATGCCATCCATCAAAGGCCCCTCGATGACATGTAATGGGCGCTCGGCTTGCTGGCGCGCAGCTTCGGTATCCTCTTCAATAAATTCAGTAATGCCTTTGACTAACGCGTGTTCTAAGCGCTTATTCACTGGCCAGCTTCGCCATTCTAGCTCTCTTGGGTCAGCTTCTTTTGCCTGTCCATCACCGCGATAGTTTTGAGCAATTTCTAATAGCTCATCGGTGGCTCCTGAATGGGTGTTGAGGATCACCGCCTCAACTTTTTCGCGAAGCTCTAAAGGAATATCTTCGTAAATTGCCAGCTGTCCCGCATTAACAATTCCCATATCCATGCCATTAGCAATCGCATGGTAAAGAAACACAGCGTGAATCGCCTCGCGAACAGGATTATTACCACGAAAGGAAAATGACACATTCGATACGCCGCCCGAAATCATCGCATAAGGCAGCTGCGCTTTAATCTCTTTTACCGCTTCGATAAAATCAAGCGCGTAGTTATTGTGCTCTTCAATGCCGGTGGCAACGGCGAAAATATTCGGATCGAAAATAATATCTTCAGGCGGAAACCCAACTTCATCGACTAATACGTGATAGCTGCGCCGACAAATTTCGACCTTACGCGCTTTAGTATCGGCTTGGCCTGTTTCATCAAAAGCCATAACAATGACCGCAGCACCATAACGGCGCAGCAATTTGGCCTGATGAACAAATTTCTCTTTTCCCTCTTTGAGGGAAATAGAGTTAACAATGGGTTTGCCCTGCACACATTTTAGACCCGCTTCTAAAATGTCCCATTTGGAGGAGTCAATCATCACCGGGACTTTGGCAATATCTGGCTCGGCAGCGATAAGATTTAAAAAGCGAACCATCGCCGCCTTAGAATCGAGCATCCCTTCATCCATATTGATGTCGATAATTTGCGCGCCGTTTTCTACCTGCAGCGCCGCAACTTCTAAAGCTTTGTCGTAATCATCATTGACAATTAATCGCTTAAACAGCGCCGAACCGGTCACGTTATTACGTTCGCCAACGTTTACAAACAGGCTCTGCTGGGAAATATTGAGCGCTTCTAAACCTGATAATCGACATTCATGCGCAATCTTGGGAAGTGGCCGCGGCGGTACATCAGCAACCGCATCAGCCATCGCTTGAATATGCTCAGGCGTTGTACCACAGCATCCACCGACAATATTTAAAAAACCATCTTGTGCCCACTGCTTAATCTCGCTGGCCATATCCTCGGCGTTTAGATCATATTCACCAAAAGCATTGGGTAAACCTGCATTCGGGTGAGCACTGACAAAACCTTCACTGATGCGGGATAGCTCTTGCACATATTGGCGTAGCTCTTTTGGCCCTAACGCACAGTTAAGGCCCATCGATATAGCGTCACTATGACGAAGCGAGTTATAAAAAGCTTCCGTGGTTTGCCCAGATAACGTTCGTCCAGAAGCATCGGTAATGGTTCCAGAGATCATGATGGGCAGTTCACACCCAAGGGTTTCGAAAACTGTTTTAACCGCGAAAACCGCCGCTTTCGCATTGAGTGTATCGAAGATAGTTTCGATAAGGATAAGATCTACGCCGCCTTTAATCAGCGCAGTCGTCGATTGTTCATAGGCGCTAACCAACTCATCAAAATGAACATTACGATACCCAGGGTCATTCACATCCGGAGAAATAGAACAGGTTCGATTCGTTGGCCCAAGCACGCCTGCAACAAAGCGTGGTTTTAAAGGCTCTTCGACACTGACTTGGTCAGCGACTTGACGCGCAAGCTTGGCCGCTTCAAAGTTAATCTCAAAAGAGACGTCCTCCATCTGATAGTCAGCCATCGCAATGGTTGTGGCGTTAAAAGTGTTCGTTTCAATGATGTCGGCGCCACTTTTAAGGTACTGGCGGTGAATATCTGCAATTTTATCGCCTTGGGTTAGCACCAACAAATCATTATTGCCTTTGAGATCGCATGGCCAATTCGCAAATCGCTCGCCTCGATAGTCGGCCTCATCCAGCTTTAACTGCTGGATCATGGTTCCCATCGCGCCATCTAGAATGAGAATGCGCTGGTGTAATTGTTCAGTTAACAAATCAAGGGCTTTAGCCATGAACTCTCCTGCTCGAGCAATTAATCGTTGTCAGATGGATGCATTACTTTCAAATCATATGGCGTGATCTGATAAACACAATAGTTAATCCAGTTACTATAGAGCAAACTGCCATGGCTTCGCCAAGTAGCCAAAGGCTCATTACTAGCATCGTTATGAGGGAAATAATTATGTGGCAGAGCAGGAGACAATCCAGCAGCTTCATCTCGGCGATATTCATTGGCCAGAGTGTGAGAGTCATACTCTGGGTGACCGGTTACAAACACTTGACGCAAATCATGGCTGGCAGCAAGATAAAGCTCGTTATTTTCTGGCAATTTGGCAAGGATATCTAAATCTGTGTATTTTTTGATGGTATCAATGGGAAAAGCAGCATTTCGCGAAAGTGGTGCTAAAAACGTATCATCAAAGCCGCGCAGTAATTTACTATGTCCGCCGACGCTTTGATGCTCATAGACTCCAGATAATTTTTTCTCCAGTGTACATCGTGGCATGCCATAGAGCACATTCAGAGCAACCTGCGCAGCCCAGCATAAAAACAGCGTTGATGTTACATGCGTGGTCGACCAACGAATAATCTCGCACATCTGATCCCAGTAATAAACATCTTCAAATGGTGTCAGTCCCAATGGAGCACCAGTGATGATCAAGCCATCGAAATTGCTTTGCCGAATTTTATCAAAATCCCGATAAAACCTGTCAATATGGGCTTTAGGGGTATTTTTGGATACTCGGTGATCAATGCGCAGTAAATGAACATCAATTTGCAATGGCGTATTGGAAAGCAGGCGCAGGATCTGATTTTCAGTCTCGATCTTTTTGGGCATCAGGTTTAATAAAATGACTTTTAGAGGCCGGATCTCCTGAGCCAAAGCTCGAGTTTGTGGCATAACGAAAATATTTTCGCCTCGTAGCACCTCTGCTGCAGGTAATTCATCGGGGATCCGAATCGGCATTTTTATCACTCCAAAATGAAAGTCTAGACATCTAGACACCTATTCTAAATTGTTTGCAGGTTAAGTCTAGTCTTAATCGAGCCAAAGTAACCAACACATCATTTTTTGACTAAGATAAAAGAAGGATTAGTTAATCGACTAACAATAATGAGTGATATAAAAGTAGCAGTGAACCGACTGGCTGTCGGCATCTATGTTAAATTGCCACTCAGTTGGCACCAACATCCTTTTTTGCGCTCTAACTTTAAGATAACCAGCGCCAGTGAGCTGACAATTTTACATAACCTAGGACTCGAGCATGTCTTGGTCGATCCGAGTAAAAGTGATGTGCCACCGCTGCCGCCAGTAAGCCATAGATTAAGCGATCTAGAGCAACCTATTGCTGTCGATACAGATAGATTAACAAGCGAAGCAAAGATTCAAGCACAGTGGGAGCGTCTTGATCGCCAACAGCGATACGAAATAAGCCTAACGCAGGCTCAAACACTTTACTCACAATGTTTAAGTCAGCTGAACCAACTCTATCAAAGCCCGCCTAAATTAGATGAGATTCGAAGCTCAGCTGAACCGATTGTAAATAATTTCTGGAATACGTTAGCGCAAACACAAGAGCACATTATTCATATCATTCCATCCAACGATATAGCCAATAATCTTGGGGCCCACTGTCTAAATGTGACAATTCTAAGTATGTTATTGGCTCAATCGGCAATGCGCAGCAAGTATGAAATTAAGCTTATTGGTCAAGCCGCACTGTTTCATGATTTAGGCTGTTTAGTAACAGATAAACCTAAACTGCATCATGCCGTGCGCTCGAGTCAGATGTTAACGGATGCGGGCATCAACGATCATCAATTGCTAAATATTATCAATCAGCATCATGAATATTTAGACGGCAGTGGAGGCCCAAGCAAACTGATTGATGAACAGATCCACCCGCTTGCCCAGCTGTTAAGTGTGGCCAATACCTTTGATAATTTATGTAACCAAGATGATATTAAAAGTCCGCATATCGCACTGGTGACATTAACCAAGCACTATAAAGGCAAACTCAATAATAACTATATTCAGTTGCTGAGTAATGAAATAGGCGTCTACCCACCAGGAACACTGCTGCGGCTTTCAGATGGGCAAATTGCACTAGTTGTGGCGATTAATCAGCATCAATTGCTCTACCCATTTGTGCAACTGATAGAACAATCGCAACAACCGGTATTTTCGCTGGCCGATTTAAATGTTGAGATAACTGAGGTACTCAGCAGCAAAGAGCTCGCACAGGCTAAAACAATTCTGCCACAAGCACAGCGTATCAGTTTTATTCCTGAGGCATTTGATAAAGTTTCAATTAAATAAAGTACAAATTGCAGACATAAAAAAAGCCGGGCAAAAGCCCGGCTTGATAAATATTTTGCAGTTACTCGGCTGATTCTTCTTGAGAATCTGCGCGATCAACCAGCTCAATATAAGCCATTGGAGCGTTATCACCAGCTCGGAAGCCACATTTCAGGATGCGAGTGTAACCGCCCGCACGAGCCTGAAAACGAGGTCCCAAATCTGAGAACAGTTTACCAACTACTTCTTTGTCACGAGTACGTGCAAAAGCCAGACGGCGGTTAGCAACACTGTCGTTTTTAGCCAATGTAATCAAAGGCTCTACAACACGCCGAAGCTCTTTAGCTTTAGGCAGAGTTGTTTTGATAACTTCATGGCGAACCAATGAACTGGCCATATTGCGAAACATAGCCTGACGATGGCTACTGTTTCGGTTCAATTGACGACCACTCTTACGATGGCGCATGACCTTATCCTTCTAAATAATACTATCGGACCAGTGACTGATTACTTTTCAGCAATACTAGCAGGTGGCCAATTTTCCAGGCGCATGCCCAGAGACAACCCACGACTTGCCAAAACGTCTTTAATCTCAGTAAGAGATTTTTTACCCAAGTTAGGTGTTTTCAACAACTCAACTTCGGTACGCTGAACCAAGTCACCAATATAATGAATCGCTTCTGCCTTCAAGCAGTTAGCGGAGCGAACAGTTAATTCCAGATCATCAACAGGACGTAGCAGGATCGGATCGAACTCCGGTTTTTCTTCTTTCTCTTCGGGTTCACTCACATCACGTAAGTCGACGAATGCATCCAGTTGCTCGGCCAGGATCGTAGCAGAACGACGAATCGCTTCTTCAGGATCCAAAGTACCATTGGTTTCCATGTCGATAACTAACTTATCTAAGTCAGTACGCTGTTCTACACGAGCAGCTTCAACATTATAAGCAATACGTACAACCGGGCTGTAGGCTGCATCAACTAACAAACGACCAATAGGACGTTCTTCGTCTTCAGCGTGAACGCGAGTTGATGCAGGAATATAACCGCGACCCCGTTCTACTTTAATCCGCATGTTAACTTCAGCATCGCTGCTTAAATGACAGATAACATGTTCAGGATTAGCGATTTCAACATCACCATCATGGGTGATGTCACCCGCTACGACTGGGCCTGCACCAGATTTGGTAAGAGTAAGCATTGCTTCATCTTTACCTTCGAGCTTCACAGCAATACCTTTTAGATTCAACAAGATTTCTAAAATATCTTCCTGAACCCCTTCCTTACTGCTGTACTCATGCAATACGCCGTCAATCTCGACCTCGGTGACAGCGCAGCCAGGCATAGATGAAAGCAGAATGCGACGCAGCGCATTACCAAGCGTATGACCGAAACCCCTTTCAAGAGGTTCTAAAGTCACTTTTGCATGAGTAGGGCTAAGTTGTTCAATATCAACTAGCCGTGGCTTAAGAAATTCTGTTACAGAACCCTGCATTGTGTCCTCTCTTAGAAATTAGCCTTACTTAGAGTAAAGCTCGACGATCAGCTGTTCGTTAATGTCTGCAGACAGATCTGTGCGTTCTGGATTACGTTTGAAAACGCTTTCCATTTTAGTCGCATCAGTTTCTACCCAAGTTGGTTTTTCACGCTGTCCTGCGATTTCCAGTGCAGCAGTGATACGAGTTTGCTTTTTAGCTTTCTCGCGAACGCTGATAACATCTTCCGGTGAAACCTGGAAAGAAGGTACGTTAACAACTTTACCATTAACCAGGATCGCTTTGTGGCTTACCAGCTGACGTGCTTCAGCACGAGTTGAACCAAAGCCAACGCGATAAACAACGTTATCTAGACGGCTTTCAAGCAAATTCAGCAGGTTTTCACCAGTATTACCTTTTAAACGTGCCGCTTCTTTATAGTAGTTACGGAATTGTTTTTCCAGTACACCATAAATACGACGAACTTTTTGCTTCTCGCGAAGCTGTAAACCGTAATCAGACAGACGTGGTTTACGTGCACCATGTTGGCCTGGTGCTGAATCAAGCTTACACTTAGTATCTACCGCGCGTACACCGCTCTTTAAGAACAGGTCAGTACCTTCACGACGGCTAAGTTTGAGCTTAGGCCCCAAATATCTTGCCATTATTCTATCTCCTGTCTATCCCAAGAATTACACGCGGCGTTTCTTAGGCGGACGACAACCGTTGTGTGGAATTGGAGTCACATCAGTGATGTTAGTGACGCGGAAACCTGCCGCGTTTAACGCACGGATTGATGACTCACGACCTGGACCCGGGCCATTAACGAATACTTCTACGTTTTTTAGGCCGTAGTCTTTTGCAGCTTCAGCTGCACGTTCAGCAGCAACCTGCGCTGCAAACGGAGTAGACTTACGTGAACCACGGAAACCAGATCCACCGGCAGTTGCCCAAGATAGAGCATTACCTTGGCGATCAGTAATAGTAATGATTGTGTTGTTGAAAGAAGCATGGATATGAGCCATACCGTCAGCAACTTGTTTTTTAACGCGTTTACGAGCGCGAGTCGGAGTTTTAGCCATTTGTCCTCACCTTATTTCTTAATAGGTTTACGAGGCCCTTTACGGGTACGCGCATTAGTTTTAGTGCGCTGACCACGAACGGGCAAACTACGACGATGACGAAGCCCACGGTTACAACCGAGGTCCATCAGGCGCTTGATATTCATTGAAACTTCGCGGCGTAAATCACCTTCAACAGTGATATGACCTACCTGCTCACGCAGTTTTTCAACTTGAGATTCATCTAGTTCTCTGATCTTCACGTCTTCAGCGATACCAGCAGCTGCGCAGATCTCTTTTGCGCGGGTCTTACCGATACCGTAAATAGCAGTTAACGCGATAACTGCGTGTTTCTGATCAGGAATGTTAATGCCGGCTATACGGGCCATTAGGGACACTCCTATTATTTCGTAAAACGAAGGCCATCTGTGAAAAGCCCGTAAGGATACTCAACAGATGACCGATTTGCAATCTAAAATGTCTAGAAATCTGCTTATTAGCCTTGGCGCTGTTTGTGCTTAGGCTCTGTGCAAATTACCCGAACAACGCCATTGCGTTTGATAATTTTGCAGTTACGGCAGATTTTCTTAACGGAAGCACGAACTTTCATTGCTATCTCCGCAAAAGTTTCACTAATTTAAATCGCTTAGGTCTTATCGACCATAGTTTTTCAAATTAGCCTTTTTCAGGACAGAATCATATTGATGACTCATCATATGGGTCTGAACCTGTGCCATAAAGTCCATGATGACTACAACGATAATGAGCAATGAAGTACCACCGAAGTAGAACTGCACGTTCATCACCTGCATCATAAACTGTGGAATTAAACAAATAAACGTGATGTACAAGGCACCAGCTAGTGTCAAGCGAGTCATCACCTTATCAATGTAACGCGAGGTTTGTTCACCTGGGCGAATGCCCGGAATAAACGCACCACTCTTTTTCAAATTGTCCGCTGTTTCGCGTGGGTTAAACACCAATGCAGTATAGAAGAAACTGAAAAAGATAATCGCGGCCGCGTATAATATCACATAAAGTGGCTGACCGGGCTGCAATGTTAAAGAAATATCAGATAAAAAGCCAAAGCCTTTATGCTGACCAAACCATTGCGCCAGTGTTCCTGGGAACAAAATGACACTTGATGCAAAAATTGCCGGAATCACACCTGACATATTAACTTTCAATGGCAAATGTGAACTTTGCGCGGCATATACTCGGCGTCCTTGTTGGCGTTTGGCATAGTTAACGACAATCCGTCGCTGACCACGTTCCATAAACACCACAAAAAACGTAACCGCAAAAACGATGACAACGATAAGTAATAGCAGCAAGACATTAATTTCACCCAATCGAGCCTGTTCGATAGTCCGGCCAATTGCAGGCGGAAGCCCAGCAATAATCCCGGCAAAGATCAGAATCGAAATACCGTTACCGATACCACGTTCAGTAATTTGCTCACCCAGCCACATCAGGAACATGGTCCCAGTAACCAGACAAACAACCGCAGTAACATAGAACGCCATACTTGGGTTATGCACCAATCCAGTCACCATTCGAGGCAACCCGGTAGCAATACCGATAGATTGGAACAAGCCCAGCACTAACGTGCCGTAACGAGTATATTGAGTAATTTTACGCCGCCCAGATTCGCCTTCTTTTTTCAATTCGGCCAAAGTGGGATTCACCACAGTCAACAACTGGATAATAATTGATGCCGAAATATACGGCATAATACCCAGCGCGAAGATTGAGGCTCGAGCTAAGGCACCACCAGAGAACATGTTAAACATCTCAATGATGGTCCCTTTTTGTTGCTGCATTAACCCAGCAAGTACATTAGCGTCGATCCCAGGAATTGGAATAAACGAGCCAGCTCGGAACACAATCAGTGCGCCCAGCACGAATAACAAACGTCGCTTCAGCTCGCTTAGCCCGCCTTGTCCACCTTTTGATGGTAATCCTGGTTTCTTAGCCATTTACGTACTATCCTTCGATTTTACCGCCCGCTGCTTCAATAGCAGCACGTGCGCCTTTGGTTACACCAACACCCTGGATAGTTACCGCTTTAGTGACGTCGCCAGAAAGTACGATTTTCGCAGTTTTGGCTGTCCGAGCGATAACGCCAGATTGTTTCAGAGTATCCAAACTTACCACGCCTTCAGCTACTTTAGCTAGTTCTGATGTACGAACTTCTGCTGCAGTTGCTGCTTTACGAGACGTAAAACCAAATTTTGGTAAGCGTTGTTTCAATGGCATCTGACCGCCTTCGAAACCTGCACGTACGCGGCCGCCAGAACGAGATTTCTGACCTTTATGACCACGGCCGCCGGTTTTACCCAAGCCAGAACCGATACCACGACCTACACGTTTAGCGCTAGGTTTAGCACCTTCAGCTGGTGATAGAGTATTTAAACGCATCTTATTCACCCTCTACCTTAACCATGTAGTAAACCTTATTGATCATACCGCGAACAGAAGGAGTATCTTCCAGTTCAACTGTGTGACCAATGCGACGCAGACCTAAACCAGTCAAAGTTGCCTTATGTTTTGGCAAACGACCGATAGAGCTCTTAGTTTGTGTTACTTTAATTTTCGCCATGCCCAATTACCCCAGAATTTCTTCTACGCTCAGGCCACGTTTCGCAGCGACATCTTCAGGAGCATGCATATGCTCTAAAGCGTCGATGGTTGCGCGGACGATGTTAATCGGGTTAGTCGAACCGTAAGCTTTAGACAGTACGTTCTGTACGCCTGCGACTTCCAGTACGGCACGCATCGCACCACCGGCAATAATACCGGTACCTTCTGATGCTGGCTGCATGTATACCCGAGAACCTGAATGACGGCCCTTAATCGGGTGCTGCAATGTGGTACCGTTTAATTTAACAGCACGTAGATTGCGGCGAGCTTTTTCCATTGCTTTTTGAATAGCAGCTGGAACTTCTTTTGCTTTACCGTAACCAAACCCTACTCGGCCATTTCCGTCGCCTACTACAGTCAATGCAGTAAAGCTAAAGATACGACCACCTTTAACTACTTTAGAAACGCGGTTAACTGCGATTAGCTTCTCGTTCAGATCACCGGTTTGTGTTTCAAATTTAGCCATGATTCACCCCTTAGAACTGAAGGCCAGCTTCACGCGCAGCCTCTGCCAAAGCAGCGACACGACCATGATACTGGAAACCAGAGCGATCGAAAGAAACCTGAGTAATGCCTTTTTCTAAAGCGCGTTCTGCAATTGCTTTACCAACTGCTTTAGCGGCTTCGACATTACCAGTTTTTGTTAACGCCTCACGAACTGCTTTATCAACAGTTGAGGCAGTTGCAACAACATTAGCGTCTGGTGTAATAACCTGCGCATAAATATGGCGCGGAGTACGGTGAATCACCAGGCGAGTTGCACCCAACTCTTGCATAGCTTTGCGTGCGCGAGTCGCGCGACGCAGACGAGCACTTTTCTTATCCATAGTGTTACCTTACTTCTTCTTAGCCTCTTTGCGGCGTACTTGTTCGTCAGCATAGCGAACACCTTTACCTTTATAAGGTTCAGGCAGACGGTAACGACGAATGTGCGCAGCCACTTGACCAACGACTTGTTTATCAGCACCTTTGATAACCAGTTCGGTTTGAGAAGGCGCTTCAGCACTCACTTCTTCAGGCAGTTCGTAAACTACCGGATGCGAGTAACCAAGAGTCAGATTCAGTTTCTTACCCTGAACTTGAACACGATAACCAACACCGACCAACTGCAGACGTTTTTCAAAGCCTTCAGTAACACCGATAACCATGTTGTTTGCCAATGCACGAGCAGTACCTGCCTGCGCAGTAGGTGCACCATCAGCGACAGAGAATTTCAGTTCATTCTCTTCTTTGGTGATGATAACAGCGTCATTTAAAGTACGAGAAACCGCACCTTTAGCGCCTTTAATTGTCAGCTCCTGGCCATTTAAAACCACTTCTACACCAGCAGGAATGGCTACGGGAGCTTTAGCGACACGAGACATATGAATACCTCCGATTAAGCTACGTAGCAGACGATTTCACCACCCATACCCGCTTTACGCGCGGCACGGTCAGTCATAACGCCTTTTGATGTAGAAACAACTGCAATCCCCAAACCACCAAGAACTTTAGGAAGTTCAGTAGCGCCTTTGTAGATCCGCAAACCAGGGCGGCTAACGCGTTGAATTGTTTCAATAACTTTTTTACCCTCAAAATATTTGAGAGTTACTTCTAGTTCGGCTTTAACGTCACCAGAAACAGCATAGTCAGTGATGTAACCCTCGTCTTTCAAAACCTTGGCAATCGCCACTTTCAGTTTAGAAGAAGGCATCTTGACAGATACTTTATTGGCCGCTTGACCGTTACGGATGCGGGTTAGCATATCCGCAATAGGATCTTGCATGCTCATAATTGCTTACTCCGTGAATGATTGGCTTACCAGCTGGCTTTTCTAAGACCAGGTACTTCACCACGCATTGCTGCTTCACGCAGCTTAATACGGCTTACGCCGAATTTGCGCAGATAACCATGTGGACGACCTGTAATGTTACAGCGATTACGCTGACGACTACGAGACGAGTCACGTGGCAGTTCCTGAAGTTTCAATACTGCATCCCAACGTTCTTCATCAGAAGAATTTACGCTTGAGATAACCTCTTTGAGAGCCGCACGCTTTTCAGCATATTTAGCGGCCAGCTTGGCACGTTTCACTTCACGTGCTTTCATTGATTGTTTTGCCATAACCCTAACCCTTTTATTTACGGAATGGGAAGTTAAAGGCAGCCAGCAGAGCACGGCCTTCTTCATCGGATGTCGCGCTAGTTGTGATAGTCACATCTAGACCACGAATTTTATCAACTTTGTCATAGTCGATTTCCGGGAAGATGATTTGCTCACGCACGCCCATACTGTAATTACCACGGCCGTCAAAAGATTTTGAACTGACACCACGGAAGTCACGAATACGAGGCATAGCGATCGAAATCAGGCGCTCAAGGAACTCCCACATCCGTTCACCACGGAGGGTTACTTTACAACCAATAGGGTAGCCTTCACGGATTTTGAAGCCCGCAACGGATTTACGAGCTTTGGTGACAAGCGGTTTTTGACCAGAAATAGCAGCTAGATCTGCAACAGCATTTTCTAGCAATTTCTTATCATTTAATGCTTCACCAACACCCATGTTCAGGGTGATTTTCTCGATCCGAGGGACTTGCATGATGGATTTGTAGCCGTACTCCTTAAGAAGTGCAGGCACTACAGACTCCTTATACAAATCATGCAGTTTCGCCATCGTTTTACTCCAATTACTTAACTAGTTCACCAGAAGATTTAAAGAAACGGACTTTTTTACCGTCTTCAAATCGGAAACCAACGCGATCTGCTTTGCCTGAAGCGGCATTGTAAATCGCTACATTAGATACATCGATTGCAGCTTCCTGTTCAACGATACCACCATTAACACCCGCTTGAGGGTTAGGTTTCTGGTGTTTCTTAACCAGGTTGACGCCTTCGACAAAAACTTTACCAGTAGAGGAAAGAACTTTAGTGACTTTGCCACGTTTGCCTTTATCTTTACCAGTTAATACTACTACTTCATCTTCACGACGAATTTTATTAGCCATCTCTTGTTACTCCTTATAGTACTTCAGGCGCCAGAGACACGATTTTCATGAACTGATCATTACGAAGTTCACGTGTCACAGGGCCAAAGATACGAGTACCAATCGGCTGGTTATTATTATTCAGAACAACCGCAGCATTGCGATCAAACCGAATTAAAGAACCGTCGGGACGACGAACGCCTTTACGTGTCCGCACTACCACAGCCTTGAGAACATCACCTTTTTTAACTTTGCCGCGAGGAATTGCTTCTTTCACAGCAACTTTGATGATGTCACCAATGTTTGCATAACGGCGGTGCGAGCCACCCAGGACCTTAATACACTGTACGCTACGTGCGCCGGAGTTATCGGCCACGTCGAGCATAGATTGCATTTGGATCATTTCAGTGCTCCGCTTAATTTTTACATGAGGCGATTATGCCTCTGTAACATTACAACTGACCTTAAAAGGTCTATGGCTGCCTATTTAAAGGGCGCGAAATTATAGCACCCTAAAAAGCTAAATGATAGCCCTATACAAAAAATAGCCAATCAATAGTCAACAATATATTTGAGATATCGCTACCAAGGGAGGAAATTCATAGGGCAACGAGAATGCGCGATTATAAACAAATTTGAGTAAAAATTCCAATTAGTTACGAACTCATTTTTAAAAGGATGAAATTTATACAGATATTGATCCGCCTCATAGGCACGACATTCACAACTTTCTATGCTGATTCTTTCATAAAACATTCATCTCAAGGAGTTCCTATGACGAACATTGAGTTAAGTCCAATTGGCGTTGCCAGAACGCCCTTTAAAACACGCGAGCAGATGCCGATTCAAGGTGCGGGAATATCCCAAGAGTCCGGACAGATAGAGATCTTCAGCCAATACCAACAAGGGCTTGCAGACCTAGATGGATTTTCACACATCTACGTGCTATTTCATCTACACCAAAGTGCAGGAACAGCACTAACCGTTACACCTTTTTTAGATAAAACCCCACGCGGAGTTTTTGCAACACGCTCACCTAAGCGGCCCAACCCCATTGGCTTAACCATCGTGCGACTCAACGCTATCGAAGGTAATATTTTACAAATCAGCGAACTCGACTTACTTGATGGTACGCCAATTATTGATCTCAAACCATACAGCCATCAGTTTGATTGCTTCACCGATACCACCGATGGCTGGATGAGTCATGGTCGAGATCCAAAACAAACAAGCTCAGATGATCGTTTCAATCGCTAACGTTATTGATTCACTTTTGTCATCTTTGCTTGGGCTATCTCTGATTGGCGCATAGGCATGGTATCGATCAGATCAAATATTTGATTCATCTCGATATCTTTCTGGCGAAGTTTTACGCCGCCATCTTTGCCAATTAACAACAAATGGTCGCCACTGGCAAATTGATAAGGTTTCGTTAGTTTGGCGAACTGTGGGCCTAGCTGTCCGGTATAATTAGTCTCAGCTACTTTCATACCATTTGCACTATCTTCAAAAACAAACCACAAAATATGACGGTCCGCAAACTGAGCTGAAAACGGCTGAAAGATTTTGTGTGCTGACTGCTCGTATGGCCAGCCATGAATCAATATTAAACGATTACTCCAGCGTAACTGCTCTATTGAGTTAAGGCTCGAACTTGCAGCAAATGAGCTCCCTGACGTTGCCGCAATCGCCATACAAAGCACAAAATATTTTAACCAACGCATTGCTCACCTCTACATAAAAAGGGGGAACTTTAAACATGGTTAAAAAATTGCCTTTTCGCAAATTCTAATACCATAAACTAGCCTCTATCTAAATATCGATATATCACTGATGGGCAGAACTTGCGAAAATGACAAAATATAGAAGTGATCGTTATTTAAGTCATAGAGAAAAGGTTCTAAGGGATGAAACCAACCATTATGCTGCTGCCATTAGTTAGCGTTGTTCTTAGCGCATGCTCACCAGATATTCCAGAAAATAGCGCTAGACAATGCTATAACCCAAAGCTTTATAAGCTAGGTAACACCATCACATACGCTAACTATACAGATAATGGCTTCGTGAGCGAGAGCACCCTAACTGTAGTAAAAGCATCACCTGAAGATAAAAACCTAACAACTTATAAAGTGGTCAAACAAGATGCCAAAACAGCTGACTCGCTAAGCGAAAAAAAACAGATCATATCAACCCAATCAGTTAAACCAACGGAAGACAAATTGGGCTTTTATCATGTATCTGATCAAAACTCAGTAGCTAAAGAATCAGGAGGTGAATATCAATTTATTAAAACCTTTAGTCCAGGCCTACCTGAGTATTTTGGTTTTGATAAACCAGGTATGGAAAAAAGCTGGACAGTCACAGGCGCTATAAAATCGTATGAGACAGATAAAAACGGCGAAGTAGACCTTAAAAATCAGTCTAAAGTTACGCTGCGTTTTATTGCAATGGAAAAAATTTCAACTTCATCTGGAACTTATCAGACTTGCCACCTGCGCTATACAAGAACAGTTGACCCAGGTAATGGCGATTACTTGAAAGTAACTATTGCAGATGAAAGGTGGTACTTAAAAGGCTTGGGAGTTCCGCTAAGAATTAAAAGGGTTGTCCACTATTTCAACGAAGACATTCCAATTACTCAAGAGTTGGTCAGCGCTTCAATCGATTCACAAACCTTTTCTCAATCTAAATAGGATAAGCTTAAAGGCCCTTTAAACTAAAAGGGCCTTTATTCAAGCCTCTGTCTATAAAGCTCAAATTAGTACAATCAGGTTGATAGAATAATTTGAATAAATTCCAGGCATAAAAAAACCCCGTCCATTCGGACAGGGTCTGATTCGAAGCCTGGCAGTGACCTACTTTCACATGGGGAAA